>NZ_CP086380.1:1705000-1810000 GCF_020889625.1 Deinococcus radiophilus | reverse complement strand
CGTAACGCCATTAACGAACTGAGCGCCGAACTGGCTGCTCTGGACGTGCGCGTGAGCGACCTGGAGAACAGCGCTGTCAGCCGCGAAGACTTTGCCCGTCTGGAAGGCCGCGTTGACGCGATTGCTGCCAGCGACGCTGGGCAGGTTGCCGAAGAACTGGCCGCTGTCAACGAGATGGCGACCCTGCTGAACCAGGACGTCCTGGAGCTGCAAGACCGCGTGACCGCAGTGGACGGCGAACTGGCAACCTTCGACGAGCGCTTGGGCGTGGTTGAAGACCAGGTGGTAGAGAACACCACCACCATCGGTGCTCAGGGCGTGCGTATCACTGACCTGGAAAATGGCCGCGTACGGATGACCTTGGGCGTTTCGGGCGGCTATGGCCGTCTGGACCGAGTGACAGGTGACACGGACTTCGACGTTGACCGTGTGACTGAAGGCAGCTTCGCTGAGAAGCAGTACACTGGTCAGACCGCTGCGACCGACACGGCCACCACCCGCGTGCGTGGCGAGGACACCAACGCCTTTGAGGATGGTCTGGATGCTGGCATCACTGTAGGCGTTAAAGCCACCAACATTGACGCTGGTGCCGGCGTGGTCGTTGAAGAAGCTGGTGTGAACTTTGGCTTCGATCCTAGCTTCCTCCAAAACAGCCCGGCTTTGGGTGAAAGCGCAGGCGCAACCAATCGCTTTGTGGCCTATCTGGAATCCGCTGAAGCTACTGGCCGTATCGGTGACGACGCCCGCTTCCGCGCTGTTGCTAAAGCTGGCAACGTTCCTACACGTCCTGATGTAGTTAACCCTGTAGGCCAGCTGAAAGACGTACCTGGCTACAACGAATACCTCTTGCCTAGTGGTGTGAATAATGGTGTGACCGTGGGTGCGTCTCTGACTGATGTCCCTCTGGATCCCACTGTATTCATCTCTACTGGCTTTGGTAACACCCCTAACCTGCGCGGAACCTACTTGGCTGGCCGTGCCGAAGTCAAGCTGGGCGACAATGGTGATGTAGGCTTGAGCGTGGTACAAAACAATGCCACCACCGTGGCCGATGCTGCCAAGCCCGGTCAGAACCTGACCAACAACAACCCCAATGGCCGTACCGCTTTTGGAGTGGATGCCCGTTACAGTGTGCCTAAAGCTGCCGACAATGATGAAGTGTTGTACGGCGTCAAGGCTGTAGCTGTGGCCAGCATGATGGATGTGTTCTCCGCTCGTCAGGCTAACCCTGAACTAAGCCTGGGTGAATTGTACGAGATGGGCGACCGCGCTGCCGTTATTGAAGCCGAAGCTAACTTCTTCAATGTGGGTGCCCGCGCTGACTTCCGCGCTGTGACCCCTGGCTTTGGTGAAGTTGAAGTACCTGCTCCTACAGCAGAGAATCCCAACGCTACGCGCAAAGTAACTGGCGCTGCCAATATGGACGTAAGCACCACTGATGCGTTTGAGGCTGGTTACTCGGACGAAGTAGGCTACGGCGCAAGTCTGTCTACTCGCGTAGGCGCAGTTGAACTGGGTGCTGCTGGTGACACCTACACCAACTTCTTTGACGAAGGGTGGAACAATCGCCGCGCTACCCTGGGCGCGCACGCTGGCACTAACCTGGGTGCCTTCCGTGTCGTAGGTTTTGGTGGCTACACCACCGACGCTCGTGACAACAAAGACCTGACTGCTAGCTCCGGCTTTGTGGCTGTGGACAATGATGTGGTTCGTTACGACGTTGACCAAGTAGCCAGTGTTCGCAGCACTGACCGTGACCGCAGTAACACCATCTTTGCTCCTGCCAAAGTGACTGACCTGTACCGCTACAGCTCCGGCGCTGGTGTGCTGGTCACTCACGATGGCACCGCCACCAATGCGCTGGTCCCGAACCTGGACCTGGCTGCCATGGGCGAAAGCTTCTATGACAGCGGTGACACCTATGGTGCTGGCTTTGCTGCGTACAACCTGCGCGCCACTGACCGCCTGACTGTCTCCCCCTTCGTAGGTGGTTCGGTGTACGAGCAGAATGCTGCCAACCGTGCAAACGCTGCTGACAACACCCAGATCAAGGGCGGTGTGAACGTCTCAACTGAGCGCCTGACCCTGCCCTTCCAGCCCCAGTTCCGTGCCAGCCTGGCCGGTGCTCGCTATACCACTGGTGCCGTTGGTGAAGCCAGTGCTCAGGAAGGCACGGAGCTCGGAGCTAAGGCTGAAGTGACCTTGAACGAGTTCTTCTCGCCTGCTACCAAACTCAGCTTGGGCTATGGTTTTCACCAAGCCAACAACATCCGCGATAACGTCGGCTCGGCTGCGGGTCTGCCCAATGCTGGCGCCAGCAGCGTGTCTCCCTCGGTAGCAGACTTCCGTTTCGGTGGTCAAGTTGCTCAGCCCCGCGCTGTGGCCAATGGTAACAATACCCAGACCCAGGGTATCTATACCCAGCTGGCCTGGAACGATGCGCTGAAGTTTAACTACGGCGTCTTCCGCTTTGACGAAGACACCACCAGTGCAGATGACGCTGTGAACGTGGCTCACGGCTTCAAAGTTACCTACGGCGTGCGCTTCTAAACCCAACATTCCTCTCACTGCGAAGAAGGGAGACCCCCAGGCGGGTCTCTCTTTTTTTGGCCGCGGCTTTTTTTGCTTTTGACCCCGCCTATATAGTGGGGTCATGCTCTTTGTTTTTGGACACCAGAACCCTGATACGGACGCCATCGCCTCTGCGTTGGTGTATGCGTCTTACCTGACCCGGACCGGAACCCCGGCGCTGGCTTACCGGATTGGCGAGATGAACTTTGAGACGCCGTTCGTGCTGCAAGCTGCCGGGATTGAAGCGCCCCCCCGGCTGCCAGAGTTGGCGGAGGGTACGGCGGTTGCACTGGTGGATCACAACGAAACCGGACAGTCGGTAAGTAATCTGGCCCAACTGAACGTGACCCATGTGGTCGATCACCATAAGCTGGGTGACCTTCAGACCAATACTCCGGCCATGTTGCGGTTCGAGCCTGTGGGATCATGCGGCACGATCCTGCTGCGCCTCTACCGTGAGGCCAACCTGAGTGTGGAGCCCCTGGAAGCCCAGCTGATGCTGAGCGCCATTCTGAGTGACACCCTGCATTTCCGTAGCCCAACCACCACCGAGGCTGACCGTGAGGCAGTGGAGTTTCTGGCATCTGTGGCTGGGATAGATGACGTGGCTTCCTACGCCATGCAGATGTTTGCTGCCAAGAGTGACTTGGGGGATACTCCCGCCGAGCAGATTTTGGCCATGGACTATAAGGAATTTACCTTTGGTGAGGGAGATGATGCTCAGCGCTGGGGCCTGGGCGTGACGGAAACCACCAACCCAGGTTATGTGCTGGGTCGCCAGGATGAACTGCTGGCAGCCATGCGCCGCCTCAAGGACAAGGAAGGCTTGGCTGGAGTCATGTTATCGGTGGTGGACATTCTGGAGGAACACAACGAAACGCTGGTGGCCTCTGAGCAGGAAGCGGCGGTGGTGCTGGGCGCTTTTGGTGTGCAGACTGAAGCTTCACGGGCCAGTTTGGGGGGAATGATCAGCCGTAAGAAGCAGTTGGTGCCTGCACTGGAAGCTTACTTCGAGCAGCAAGGCTGATGACCCAGAGGCCGTCGGCTGCGCCTGAAGCTCTGTTGGATTGGCTGTACGCTCAGCAGCGCTTTGGCATTCGCCCTGGGCTGGAACGGGTTAGCGCACTCTTGGAGTGTCTAGGTCACCCTGAGCGTCAATTTCGGGTGGTGCTGGTCGGCGGGACCAATGGCAAGGGGTCGGTGTCGGCCACCTTGGCCAGCATTCTTCAGGCAGCCGGACAGCGTACGGGTCTGTTTACCAGTCCACATCTGCTCTATTTTTCCGAACGCTTCGTGGTGGATGGCCGCCCTGTGGATCAAGCCGAGTTGTATGCCGCTCTGGCTGAACTGAAGCCACATGCGGAGCAGCTGGAAGCGACCTTCTTTGAGATCGTGACTGCGCTGAGCTGCTCGCTGTTCGCCCGGGCAGGCGTGAGCTGGGCGGTGATGGAAGTAGGGCTGGGCGGACGTCTGGACGCCACCAATGTCCTATCGCCGGAGGTGAGCGTCATCACCTCAGTGGGCCTGGATCATACCGAGGTCTTGGGACACACGCTGGAGGCGATTGCCACTGAAAAGGCCGGAATCCTGCGGGAAGGGCAGCCCGCCGTAACGGCAGTATCAGAACAACTGTGGCCCGTACTGGAGGAAACTGGGGCGGACCTGTGGGCACTGGGCCGCGAATTTGAAATGACAGTGGATGTGCAGGCCCTCTCGGGGACGGCGCTGACTTTACGTTGGTGTCCCACCCCTGGAATGGACTGGCAGACCCTGGCGCTGCACACGCCGCTGTTGGGTCGGCATGGCGCTGCCAATGCGGCCGTGGCAGCCATGGTAGCCCTGCGCCTCGGTCTGCCACTGGAGGCAGTACGGGCTGGAGTGAAGGAAACCCGGTGGCCAGGTCGGCTGGAGCGCCTGGAAGCCGTGGGTCGGCCGTGGCTCTTGGATGGCGCACACAATCCCGATGGCGCGGCAGCTCTGGCCGATACCCTCCGGGAACTGGGTCTGGGGTCGGTGCGTGTGGTCTTTGGTGCCTCGGCAGACAAGGCCCTAGAGGAAGTGGTAGCCCAACTGGCCCCTGTCAGCTCAGAGGTGATCCTGACCCAGGCCCAGCTTAGTCCGAGGGCCACCAGCCCAGCAGAGCTGCGTCCACTCTGGGAGGCCCAGGGTGTGCCAGCCCACTGTGCAGCCACTCCAGCAGAGGCACTGGCTCTGGCTCAGCCCGGCAGAGGGTCCGAGCCTGTAGTGGTGTGTGGCAGCCTTTACTTGGTCGGTGAAGTGCGGGCGCTGCTCCTGGGAGACCAGAACGAGGGACGCGAGCGCTGGCAGTAGCGGCCATTCTCAACCACGAAAAACCCTCCGCGCCCTAGGCAGGGCAGTGGAGGGTGATGTGGTATCAGACTAGGCGGCGCCTTGCTGACCCGGATGTTCACTGAGGTAAAAGTGGGTGGCCTGCAACCAGGCGGCGGCCAGCCGTGCATGGGGATGCCCCCGCTGCTCCAGGGCCTCTTGGCCGCTGGACACCTGCTCGGCAAACTGGCGCAGGGCCGAAAGCCCACCTGCATTTTCCAGTTCAATCAGGGTGTTGAGGACCGTGGTCGGGTGAACATAACCGGCGCGGAGACTCTCCGCCATGACGCTGAGTGCTTTCATTTTGGTGCTCCTTGGGAGGGACTGGGCAGCAGCGTTAACCAGAGGCCGCTCAACTGCCGATAAATACGCATATAGGCCAAAATCCTGCCTTTGATTATGATTCTAGCAGAGCGCATCCGGCCTGGCAAGAAGCCGGGAGGCTCATTCTGTATTGACCGTATAGAAAGGCGCTGTTACAATCGGATTGAGGGAATGTTTTTTTGCTCCCAGCTGAATGGTCCTTATCCGTGGTCTGGCAGCTAAGGCAGACCTCTTGCAACACATTCAAGACTTCACTGAAGGAGGTGAGAGATGAAACTGCATGAACGCCTGCGCGAACTGAGAAGCGAGCGCAAATTGCGCCTAAAAGATGTCTCGGAGGTGGCTGAGATCAGCGTGCCTTACCTGAGTGACCTGGAACGTGGCCGCACCAACCCCAGCCTGGATACCCTACAGACGCTGGCGGCGGCCTACGGAATCTCCGTACACGACCTCTTGGAAGGTGTGGAGTTCTACGGTGAATCCGGCGAAGGGGCATTGCCTAAGGGCCTGGCCGATCTGATCGCTGATCCGGTTCTGGGCGCCCAGCTATCTCCAGATTGGGTACGGACCCTGTCACGCATTGAGCTGCGCGGCAAGCGTCCTGAGGGCAAGCAGGACTGGTACGAGATCTACTTGCACCTCAAGCGCATTCTGGACTGATTTTGACCACTGACCAGCCCCCACCGGATGGATTGGGTGGGGGCTGGTCGTTTCAGCACCTTATGAAGAGCATTGGGGCTGTTGCCGTCCTGCCAGCAGCAGGGCTCCGCTGCCCCACGCGCCACCGATCAGGATGACCGCCAGGGTCAGTGAGGGCCAGGCGACGGTGGCGGCCAGCAGCAACAGGGCGATCACGACGCCGACCGTATCGGGCAGACGGACATGCAAGCGGCAGGCCAGCTGACGGCCCAGGTCGAAGGCGCTGACGCCCAGGCCCAGGGCCACCAGCAAGACCAGCAGCATGACCAGGCCCAAGGCAGGTATCACCCACCCAGCAAAGGTCATGAGGGCGGCGGGCAGGAGCAGGGCAGCCATGGCCAGGACACCCAATGCCAGGGTCCGTAGTGGGGCATGTTGCTGCCGTCCCGCCAGCCGGCCTGCCGCGCCACTGACAAACAGCAGCAGCGTCAGCGCGCTGGTCAGTATCCAGAACAGCCCGGTCCAACCAGTGCTGCCCAGCCAGCCGAGCAGGGGCCGGAAAGCGCTGGCGCTGGCCAGTTGCCAGGCCGTGAGTGGGTCCTGCGGCTGATTGGTAGCCGTATCGTGTCCCAGCAGGGCAGTGACTGGGCCGCTCACCTGTACGTCGGCTTCGCGGTGAATGTCGCCCAGCAGAGTCAGGACCTGCCCGGTCACCTGGCTGCCGCTCTGGAGATAAACATCAGCGCCCAGCACAATCAGGTTGCCCTGATGGAGTCCCTGTACCACCTGATCCTGTCCCAGTGTGACTCCGCCGCCGTGCAGCGCCCCATACAGAGTGGGGAAAGTCAGCAGAGCCGCCAGCGCAAAAGCTCCGCTGCCTGCTATCCGTACGGCTTGGCGGGGCCAGCCGGCGGGGGCCAGGTGACGGTGAGGTTGCGCGGCGATCCAAGCGCTGGTGAGCAGCAGCAAAGCCGTACCCAGCATAAATGTAGCGGGCAGGCCGCTCAGCAGGCTACGCAGGGCCACTGCTCCGGCACTCAGGCCTGCCCAGGTCGAACTGACGCCCAGCAAGAGGAGTCCTGCGATCAAGCTGCCGACCAGTGCCAGCGGCGCGGCGCGCGGCTGACGCCGCACATCGGGATGAGGTGAGTACAGTGGGGCGTTGGCTGGGTCCGCTGCTGCGCGCGTGGCCTGGGCAATGCGCTGCGCCACATGACCT
Organism: Deinococcus radiophilus; assembly: GCF_020889625.1. Lineage (GTDB taxonomy): Bacteria > Deinococcota > Deinococci > Deinococcales > Deinococcaceae > Deinococcus > Deinococcus radiophilus. The sequence continues at coordinate 1,802,898 of NZ_CP086380.1, read as the reverse complement.
GCCACTGATCTAGGGAGCGGCGTGGACGGGCGAATAAGCTGCTCTGCCAAGCTGATCTGCCGTGCCATATCTCTTGCGACTGAGTGGGGCAGCGGGGGATGGGGTGAGTTGCTCAACTGAGCCGCAAGGTGGAGGGTGGCGGATAACTCGCGTGCCTGTGATCTGGGCAGGTCCGGGGCTGGCGCGGTCCGCAGCTTGTGGCCGAGTGCGATCTCGGCGGCCGTCCGGGCCGCAAGTGAGGACTGCGCCGCAGGCCAGGCCGGGCGGTTCAGCAGCTGTGGCAAGGCGGCCCAGCGGTCCACTTCTGCACGCAGTTCAGTGGGGAAGGTGGCCAGCCTGGCGAGTTCGTCAGCCGTGAGTGGTGTGCCACGCAGCCCTGCCTGGAGTTCAGCTGCGCGGTGCAGCAACTCTAGGTCAGATGGTTGGAGTGACAGCTTGCCCATAACAGTCTGGTTACGCACCTGGCCACCAGAAAGTTCCCGGATGAAGAATGGCGCAGGTTTCTCCCATGCTCAGCGAAACCGCCACTCCGAATCATTCGGGTGGCGGCTTGTGGTGGAACTGGTTGGCTTTTAGTCAGCGTAGCGCTGGTAGCTGGGCTGCTCTGCGCGCAGGCGGTGCAGGCGCAGTTCACGCTCGGTCAGCAGATGGGTTTCGCCGGTCAGGCGATCATCCATATACCAGTGACCACGCGTTGGGCGAGAAGTATTGAGGCGGCGCCAAGCGCCAGCCACGGTTCGGAGCATCGGAAGTCTGAACGCTTTCATGTGTCTTAGTTTGCCGCAGTTGCGTCAGCCAAAAGTCCCGTTTTTGTCATGACAGGGTCATGAGTTGTAAAAAAACCCTTTAGATTTATTCGAAAACAAATTATAAAAATATAAGTACGCCTGATAAGACATTCGTCAGCTTTTGAAAAAAGAAGAATTTGTCCATAAAAAATAGTTTGGTGTGGGGTGGCTGGCGTCAGATGTTTATCAAATGTAAACCTGGCGCCTAGAGTGCCTCGCAACTTTACACATACGTTCCGTGCGAACAGCTGTTCGGTCATGGCAGCCCTGAGCGCCGACTTGCATATGCCGGGCAAATCATTGTCTGTCTGACCGCTCAGCCTCTTGATATTCCGATAGCTGAGCCAATGCCTGTTGTCGCTGATCCTGTAACTCCTGCCAGGCAGTCCACAACTCGGCCGTCTGGGAGTCGGTGTCGTTCTGGTCCTGATCTGAACTGCCCAGGTTGCTTGCCAGGGTGATCAGTGCAGCCTGCAAGGCACCTTGCAAGAGGGCTGCACCAGCATCGATATCGCTGATTACGCTCCGGTGAACCAGCGGGCGTAGGTCGGTGGTGAGGGCCAACGCCTGAGCCAGTTCGCGGGCCAGTTGCAGCGGCACTTCGCGGGTCTGTCGGCGCAGTTTGTCGTCTGGGCCGCCGTCATTCTGGCGGGCCTGCTTCATAAAGTCGGCGTAAAGCGAAGCGTCCTCGTCCGCCAGCGCCTGAAGGCGAGACTGGAAGGAGCGCAGGGTATCCAGATGGTCAGTTAGCTCTGCAGGAGGGTCTTTTTTGCTGAGCGTCAGGTTCACGGCCAGGGTCAGCAGCGCCAGCCCGAATACCCCACTGATGGCTGTCACCGAGCCGCCCGTCGGGGTGGCACGGCGGCTGCCGGCGGCGTCCAGCAGTTCCTGTGCCGTATGGGTCCAGAGGGTGGGTAGGGTGTTCTTAGCGTCTGAGGTCATACCCACAGCATAGAGCCGGACGAAAACTCTGGGCACCGAATAAAGTTCTAGGTTTCATCAAGGCTTTTACGGCACTGGAAGATGCCACAAATCAGACTCTTATTGTTGAGACTTTGCACAAAAGAGGCTGATTGAATACTTGTCTTCTCTCTAGACCAAAAGAAAGCCAGGCATGCATAAGCTTCATGCCTGGCTCTGCTCTAAGAAGGCTCTGGGTTTACTTGACCAGGCCCAGTTTGCGGACTTCTTCGCGTTCCTCTTCCAACTCCTGGGCGGTGGCGTCCATCTTCTGACGGCTGAAGTCGGATACGTCCAGACCCTGCACGATCTGGTATTTGCCGTCCTTGACGGTGACTGGGAAGCCGTAGATCAGGCCTTCGGGAACGCCGTACGAGCCGTCGCTGGGAATACCCATGCTGACCCACTCGCCCTCGGGGGTGCCCAGCGCCCAGTCACGCATGTGGTCAATGGCGGCGCTGGCGGCACTGGCCGCCGACGATAGGCCACGAGCTTCAATGATGGCAGCGCCACGCTTGGCGACGGTGGGGATGTACTCGCCCTCGTACCACGCTTGGTCTACCAGGTCCAGTGCCTTTTCGCCGCCCACAGTGGTCCGGGACAGGTCAGGGTACTGGGTGGAGGAGTGGTTGCCCCAGATGGTGACATTTTTGATGTCTGTAACAGGCTTGCCGGTCTTCTCGGCCAGTTGGCTGATGGCGCGGTTGTGGTCCAAGCGGACCATCGCGGTGAAGTTGCCGGCAGGCAGATCGGGGGCGTTCTGCTGGGCGATCAGGGCGTTGGTGTTGGCGGGGTTGCCGACGACCAGCACCTTGACGTCACGGCTGGCGACTTCGTTCAGCGCTTCGCCCTGGGGCTTGAAGATGCCGCCGTTGGCGCTCAGCAGGTCGCCGCGCTCCATGCCCTGTTTGCGGGGCATGGCGCCCACCAGCAGGGCGTAGTCGGCGTCCTTGAAGGCCACCTTGGGGTCGTCGCTGGTGATCACGTCAGCCAGCAGCGGGAAGGCGCCGTCGCGCAGCTCCATGACCACACCTTCCAAGGCTTTCAGTGCGGGGGTGATTTCCAGCAGTTGCAGAATCACGGGTTGGTCCTTGCCCAGCATGTCGCCAGCGGCAATGCGGAACAGCAGGCTGTAGCCAATCTGACCAGCGGCTCCGGTCACAGCAACGCGTACGGGTTGTTTCATCGTCATAGGTAAACCTCCAACAAATGGGATTTGGGTAGTACAGCTCATCTTAGCGCTGGCGTGTGGCTGGGGGCTGTTCCTGGGCTGGGGGCAGAAAGGTAGTGCTCCTGCGAGAGGATGGGAAATAAACAAGATTGCGGCCACGCGGTACAGAAGGCCGCAGCCATGTTGTGGCCTTGCCTCAGGTCACGCTTCTGGGGCTGACATCCACCCGGATACGGCCAGCCCGCACCGTGTCCACGGCCGTCAGCAGTTCGCGCAGGCGCTCCGCCGAGCGGGCGCGCAGCAGCAGATGATAGGGGTACATTCCCCGCACACGGGCAATTGGGGCCGGAGCCGGGCCAAGGACTTCCTGGGGGGCCGCCCCCACGCCATGCAGTGCAGCGGCCACCTGATCGGCGGCGCTGCGGGCCTTGTCACGGTCACGGGCGGCCACCTCCACCTGGGCCAGGCACAGATGTGGCGGGTAGCCGAGCGCCTGGCGGATCTCCCACTCACGCTGCGGATACAGGCTGACACTTTGGCCCTGCCCCACCGCTTGCAAGGCCGGATGCCCTCCCTGAAAGGTTTGCACCAGCAGCAGTGGGGCGCGTTCAGGGTGCCACTCGGCCAGCTCCCACAGCAGCGTATGGTAGCGCTCGGAAGCGCGGAAGTCGGAGATGTTCAGCCAGGTGTCGGCCAGGGTGATGCCGACCAAGGCCAGTTCGGGTGGCGCGGGTTGCGAGAGCAGCAGTTGGGTGCCCACCACCACGCCCGGCGCGCCAGCGTGCAGTTCTGCCAGGTCGTCCTGATGGTCTTTGTCCAGGCGGTACACCGGGAAACCCGGCAGCAGCCGGGAGACTTCCTGCGCGATCCATTCGGTGCCGGGGCCTTTGGTCTGCCACATGGCCGCGCCGCACTCCTCGCAGGCGTGTGGCACCTGGCCCTTGTAGCCGCACTGGTGACAGGCCATGCCACGTGACTGCTGGTGAAAGCGCAGGGCCACATCGCAGTTGGGGCAGTGCGGCACGTGTTCGCATTGCGGGCAACGCAGCAAGGCCGAGTAGCCACGCCGGGGGGCCAGCAGCGCTGCTTGACGGCCCCGCTCCTGCACCTGCCGCAGTACCCGGCTCAGGTCATGGCTGAGCGGATAGCCCAATTGCCCCTGGGCCTGCCCTGGCATGGAGAGCGGCCCCAGTTCAGGCTGCTGAGGCGGCTGGCTGTAGTCCACGGTATGCAGCCGCACGCGGGGTGAGGCCAGCTCCAGCGCGGGCCACTTCACCGTTTCCACCGCGGGAGTCACACCCGCAGTGCCGAGTGATGCACCGTGCGCTCTGGCGATGGCCTGGGCGACATCCGGCACCCAGGCCCGCGAGCCAGCGGGGAGCTTGTAGGCGTCGCTGCCTTCATCCAGCACGATCACCAACTTCAAATCGGGCAGGGGGACGCTGAGGGCCAGATAGGGCCCGATCACCAGCCGCGCCTGTCCTTGCTGGATCTCTTGCCAGGCCCTTTCGCGCTGCTCGGAAGAGAGGAGACCACTGAACAGTAGCGCCTCTGTCTCTGCCTCTGCGACCAGACCGCTCAGCGCAGACCAGGCCCGTTCCAACGTGGCATGTTCTGGCGCCAAGACCAGCACGCTGCCACCTTCCCGCAACAGCGACAGCACGCGTGGAGCCAGCGCCCGCATTCGTCCGGTGAATTTGCCTCCGCTGACGCGCCAGCACTCTGCCTGGGGGACCCGGTCAGTTTCGGTCGGTGTCCAGGCGGAAGCGGGGTCCGGCAGGGCCGGCGGTGGCGCAGCCAGCTCGCGCAGTTCGGCGTGACCTTTGGCCAGCACGGCGGCCACCACACTGGTGCTCACGCCCGCGCCGCGTGCCCAGCTGCTCAGCGATTCCTGAGCGGGATATTCGGCCAGCCACTCGGCGGCCTCGCGCTGTTTGGGCGTCAGGCTGCTCTGACCCTGCCCGGTGGCAAAGACGCGTGAGACCAGCCGTGCCAGGGGTGTGAAGTCCTCTTCCAGCAGACCCTGCTCGCGCACGGCGTCCAGCAGGGCGGGGAGGTAAGCCGCGCCATCCGACCACTCTGGTCCTGGGACCGGCTGCGGAGCGGCATTCTCGGCAAAAGCGGTCAGGTCCGCGCCCGCGACGGCCCGCACCCGGTGCGTGAGGGACGGCTCCCAGCCCACACCGAGCAGGTCGCTCCAGACCAGGCCCAGTGGTAGGTGAGCGTCCGTCACCCACTGCGCCAGGGCCTGTACGGTTGCGGGGTGAACCCAGGGACACTCTGGCGGGTCCAGCAGGGCCACCGCTTCCCGCAGGCGGTGAGCGCCCCGTGCCTCGGCAGCGCCGACCACCAGCCCGACCACCGGCTCACCGTGCCACGGCACCAGCGCCCGGCCCCCCACCGGGACCGGCCCCGCATGGCCGTGCGGCGGGGCAAAGTCGTAGGCGGGAATCGGGCGGGGCAGGGCGACTTTCCAGACGGCGGGGGCGGCGGACATCAGCGCTCAGGGTAGCGCGGGCCTGGGCGCAGCGAAGGTGGCCTGAGGCAGCCCGCCCCTGGGATCAGACCGGCTGGCGTAGCGTCTCGTCCAGGGGTGCAGGTGCGCGGCGGGCCGAAAGCCATACTGCGCCGACGGCCAGTGCCAGACTGCCTAGACGGAGGCCACCCAGGGCTGTCCAAGGCAGGGCAGCCAGCCCCACCACGAACGGTTGCTTGGCGATGCTGGAAACCACCAGCACGGTGAGGGCCGTGGACAGTAGCCCGAACAGGATGCCTGTGACTGCATAGATGGTCCCTTCAAGAACCTGGGCCGTGCCGAGGGCGCGCGGAGCTGCGGGCAGAAGTCAGCGCGGGCACACTTGCTCAGGCGCAGGGCCTGACGGTGGAGCAGGCTTATTACCGCCTGAACCGGCTGCGTGAACTGGGCCTGGTGACGGTGCGTGAAGAGCCGCGCCGGGGCGGGCGGCCCATCAAGCAGTACCGGGCCGTGTCGCAGCGCTTCAAAATTCCTTTTGCACTGACCACCGCCGAGACGCGGGCCGCGCTGATCCGGCAGATGTTCACGCCGTATCTAGAAGAGTGGCTCAGGAGTTCCGGGCGTACGCTGAGCGCCCACCCCGATCAGACCATCACGGTCTATCTGGCCGGCGAGCATCTGGACATCAACCAAGGCGGCTGGGAGCGCGGCCCCGCAGTGAATGTCGGAACCTGGACCACGCTGAACCTCTCGCCCGAAACAGCCCGCGAATTGCAGGGCCGGATGCTGGACCTGGTGGCGTGGTTGGGGCGCCAGCCGCCCGGCGATACGCCCTACACGTTGGCGCTGCTGCTGGGCGAGGGGAGCGCCCGGCCTTAGCCCCCTGGCTTAGCCCACTGGGGCAGCGGGATGGGCGGCATTGACCTGCAAGTAAGGGTGCTGGCCGCTGAACCGGGCCTGGGCATTTTCCCCGGCCTGGTGCGCGAGCGCTGCACCTTGAGCCATCCACAGGCTGCCCAGGGCGGGGTCGAACTGGCCTTATTCCTCCAGCAACCGGAGAAACTCCTGCGGAGAATGATTGGAAGCGTCCTGTAAGTCGCGTTGCCGGGCAGCCCAGTCGGTCGGTCTCATGTCCATGTGCCCTCCCTTATTCAGTAGGCGAAATACACCAGTTCGGGCCGGGCCTCGCTGGGAGCCGGCTTGGGCTGTGGTGCGGGCAACGTGCCGACCAGCGCCCGCGCCTGCGCCAGATAGTCGGCGTAGGGTACAGGCCCCTGTTCGGTGGGCAGGCGCGTCATGCCGAACAGATCCGGCGCGGGCGGGTCGGCGGGGTGGGTCCAGGCACCGGTCTGCCAGTCGAAGTCGTAGACCGCCAGAAACTGCTCCCCGTAATCGGCCACAAACTCCACGGCGTCCAGAATGAATGTCGCTTCTTCGTCGGTGATCCAGGGGGCCAGGTTCAGGCGGGTCCAGCCGGGCTTGAGGCCGTCCAGACCTCCGCTGATGCAGCCGAAATACTGCTCGCTCAGCTCGTCACCGATGTCCAGCAGCGCGTGGCCGTAAGGTCCGGCGCAGGCGCAACCACCACGGGCCTGAATGCCGAACAAGTCGTTCAGCAGCCGCACGGTCAGGCGGGGGTGCAGGGTCTTGCCGCCTGGCAGCTGCACGATAAACGACAGAAAAGCCAGCCGGGGGGCGTCCAGACTGCCCAGCAACCAAAGCCGGGGGTGGCGGGCAAAACGCTCACGGGCCAGGGCATACAGCTCATGCTCGCGGGCCAAAAGGCGGTCGGTGCCCAGCTCTTCCTTGACGCGGAAGGTCAGGGCAGTTCGGATTTTGCCCAGAATGGCCGGTGTGCCCGCGTCCTCACGCGCCTCGATGTCATCCACGTAGGCGTGCTTGTGGCGGCTGACGTAAGTGACGGTCCCGCCCCCCGCCGTGGTCGGTGCCTGTCCCTGACCGTACAGCTCGGCGCGGAAACACAGCAGGCCTGGCGTTCCAGGGCCACCCACGAACTTGTGCGGGCTGAGGAACACGGCGTCGTAGCCGTCCGGCTCGCCGGGCTTCATGTCAATGGCTACATAGGGGGCACTGGCCGCAAAGTCGAAAAAGGCGTAGGCCCCGTGCTGATGCAGCAAGCGGGCCAGGGCGCGGGTATCGCTGAGTCGCCCGGTCACGTTGCTGGCCGCGCTGAACGCCCCGTAGCGGGGCCGCCCGGCGTATTCGGGCCGGGTCAGTTCGCGTTCCAGGGTACTCAGGCAGATGCCGCCTTCTGCGCACAGGGGAACTTCCACGACTTCGGCCAAGGTTTCGCGCCAGCTGACCTCGTTGGAGTGATGCTCGTAGAGCCCCACGAAGACCACCGGGCGCTGCTCAGGCGGCAGGGCCTGGACGGTGCGGTCGCGCTGGGTGCTGCAGACACTCAGGCCCAGAATCTCCTGAAGGCGCTTGATGGCCGCCGTGCTGCCGGACCCGCAGAAGATCAGCTTGCAGTGGTCGTCGGCCCCCAGTTGCCCCTTGACATAGTCGTGGGCCTGGTGGGCCAGATGGGTGCTGGCCGCGCCGGTCACGCTGTCTTCGGTGTGGGTATTGGCGTACAGGGGCAGGGCCAGATCACGAATCCGGTCTTCTACGCTGCGCAGGGGCTTGCCTGAGGCCACGTAGTCGGCGTAGGTCACGCGTCGCTGGCCGAGAGGAGTCGTGACCAGGACGTCCGAACCGATCAGGTCGGCCCGCAGAGTTGCAAAGTCCATGCCAACATTGTAGGTAGCCATAAGGCCGTTTCAGGTCAGCGGATCAGCCGAGCTGGACGCCAGGGCTGCTTCTCAATAGATACGAATACCTGCTATTGGGTTGCCTGATACAGAACGGTTCAGTGGGGCAGGCGGCCGCGCCATACCCCATAGGCATAGGTTCCCAACAGCGCGGAGGCCAGCACGATCAGCATGGGCCACACGCCTGCGCCCAGCAGCACAAAGATTGGGCCAGGGCAGACGCCCGCCAGGCCCCAGCCCACTCCGAAGGCCAGTCCGCCGAACACATAGCGTTTCCAGCCCGTTTCCTTGGGACTGACCTGGATGGCTGCGCCGTCACGGGTCTGCCCGAAGCGGCGCAGCAAGAACATGCTGATCATTCCAGTCACCACCGCCGAGCCGATCAGCCCGAACATATGAAAGTCCTGAAAGCGGAACATCTCCTGGATGCGGTACCAACTGGCGGCCTCGGACTTGACCAGTACCGTCCCGAAGTACACTCCGACCAGCAGGTAGGTTAGGAGGCCTGTGGCCTGACGGGGGGCCGAATCATCTGCTGGGCGGGCAGCGGCGCGGCGCTGTGCAGCAGTCATACGAGCCTCATCAGCAGCGGCAGCAGGAAGTTGGCGCTGAGGATACCGCCCGCGAAAAACGACACGGTGGCGATCAAGGACGGCAGTTGCAGGGTGCTGAGGCCGGTGATGGCGTGGCCTGATGTGCAGCCGCCGCCGTAGCGTGTGCCAAAGCCCACCAACAGGCCGCTCAGCACCAGAATCAGCCATACGCCGGGGCTGGCCAGGTTGGTCAGTTCGTACGGCACCAGGCCGGGGTTCAGCTTCACACCCAGGCCACTCACGGCCCGCAGGCCGCCTTCGCTGAGGCGAGTCGGCTCCGGATTGGCGAACACAAACCCTGCCAGGAACCCGCCCAGCACCAGGCCCAGCGCGAACATCAAGTTCCACTTTTCCTTGTGCCAGTCATAGCGGAAAAAGCTGGGCTTGGCGCTTTCGGGCAGCACGATGGCGCAGCCGTGGCGCAGGTTGGACGAAATACCGAAGGACTTGTTGCCCAGCCAGAACAGCAGCGGCACGGTCAGGCCAATCAGGGGGCCGCCGACCCACCAGGGCCAGGGAGAGGTCAAAATTTCCATGCTTCACTCCTTTACAGTGAATAAGACTCTAAACAGGACTCTAACGGTGGCGCGTCTAGCGGCTGCCTCGGAAAATCACGGAGATGGTCGGATCTCTGCGGGTTGTATGCGAGCCGGGCGAATAGACACGGACGCAATCAGGCCCTGTCCCATGTTCCGGAATGACCTCTAGGCAGCGCTCACAGCACTTTGGGAATATTGGTGGCCAGCACATACAGGCCCATGACAACCAGAAACATCGCAAAGCCTTTTCGCAGCGCTTCGTTCGAGACTTTTTTGCCCAGTTGGCTGCCCAGGAAGCTGCCTGCCACACCGATGGCCGTAAAGACGGCGATCAGGGTCCAATCCATGTTTTCCACGCCCAGCAGGTGTGCGTACTTGTAGAACCCAGCAAAGCTTTTGGCGGCGATGATCAGCAGGCTGGTGCCGACCGCCAGGCTCATGGGCAGGCCGCCCAGCAGCACCAGCGCGGGAATAATCAAAAAGCCGCCGCCCACGCCGACCAGCCCGGTCAGGATACCCACGCCTAGGCCCTCCGCTCCGATCTTGAGCGGTGAGCGGTGGTGGTTCTCGGCGCTGGTGTCGGCCTCGGGCTTGGGACGGAACATCATGACGGCGGCCAGCATCATCACGGCGGCAAACAGCAGCAGCTGCATGGCCCCAGGCAGATAGGCGCTCAGTGCCGCGCCCGCGTAGGTTCCCAGCACGCCCGGAATGCCGAACAGTACCACGCTGCGCCAGTCCACCTGACGGCGGAGGATATAAGGAATCGCCCCGAACAGACTGATTCCGCCCACGATGGCGAGGCTCTGGGCAATCGCCAGTTTCTCGCCTACCCCGGCCAGGTAGATCAGCACTGGCACGGTCAGGATGGAGCCGCCCGATCCCAGCAGGCCCAGGCTCAGGCCGATCAGCAGAGCGCCGATCCAGGCAAAAATGGTCATCTCAAACTCTCTTTCATGACGTCTTGGAGAGGCACAAGCCAGCCCGCAGCGGCGGTCAGGAAGTCCTGGTCCGCCGCTGTAAGGTGGGCCACGCTCAACTGTGGCTCCGGGCGTTCTTAGCCTTGGCCTTTTTCTACCTGCTCGGGCTTGGCCTTGGCCCAGTTCTCAAAGCCTCCGGCAATCTCTAGGACGTCGTAGCCTTCGGAGCCGAGGTAGCTAGCGGCGGCGCTGCTGCGCGCACCCGACTGGCAGTGCACGATGATTTTGCGGTTTTTGGGCAGCTCAGTCTGTTTCCAGGCGATCCGGCCAGCGTGCAACTGGGTCGCGCCGGGGATGTGGCCGCCCTGGTACTCGGTCTTGTTGCGGACATCCAGAATCAGGGCGTCTGGGTACTGCGCGACGTCACTCGGCTGGATGGGCGGCACCGCTTTGGTGTCCAGGCCTTCCACGCTGTTCACATAGCCCACCACGTTGTCCAGCCCCACCATCCACAGGCGGCGGCGCAGGGTTTCGGCAGCCTCGGCGTCCTCGGCCAGCAGCAGGTAGTCGCGGTCTTCGGGGCGCAGCAGCCATCCGGCCCAGGTTTCGGTTTTGTTCGGGGTCGGCAGGTTGATGCTGTTCTGTGGGGCCTGGGCGTGATACGCCTCCTTGGCGCGGGTATCGATCAGCATGACTCCGGTGTCCATCCTGGCGTTGGCTTCTGCGGCACTCAGCTCAGGGAGGGGGGCCACGTCGCCCAGGACCTCCGCACCGTCACGGTTCTGGGTCTTCATGCGTCCGTAGTACAGCGGAGCGTCGGGCTGTCCGTCCAGCAGCTCGTCCATGAAGCCTTGCTCCTCGCCTTTCTCCACGTACCCCGCCCACCAGCTCAGCGCCCGCTCATAGCCCACCGTGGTGGTTGGCACTGCGCCCAGGGCCTTGCCACAGGCACTGCCTGAACCGTGGGCGGGCCACACCTGCACGTAATCCGGGAGCGAGAGGAACTGCTCTTTCAGGCTGCGAAACATGTCCTTGGCTCCCTGAAAGCGGGTGTCCTGACCGCCCGCCGCTTCGTCCAGCAGGTCGGGGCGGCCAATATCGCCCACGAACACGAAGTCACCCGTGAACAACATGCTGGGCTGGTCGCCGCGCGGGGTATCAGTCACCAGAAAGCTGATGCTCTCAGGGGTATGGCCAGGGGTATGGCGCACTTCCAGGCGCACATTGCCCACCATAAAGGTGTCGCCGTGACGCACCGTTTTCATCTTGGGGGTGGTGTAGGTGTATTCCCAGCCTTCGCCGCCCTCGCCCGATACCAGAAACTCGGCGTCTTCGGCCAAGGCCAGCTCACGGCCCCCGCTGAGGTAATCGGCGTGGATGTGGGTTTCGGTGACGTGGGTCAGCCGTAGGCCTTGGGCCTTGGCCTCATCTTGGTAGATGCTGACGTCACGCACCGGATCGATCACCAGGCACTCGCCGGTCTTCTGGCAACCCACCATGTAGCTGGCCTGAGCCAGGTCTTCGTCGTAAAACCGCTTAAAGAACATGCCTTTCCTCCTTGGGATCTCTAGGATTGGTCCTGCTTCGTGTTGCCAATCTAACCCTGGGGGGGTATAGTGTCAACTACCCCAGGGGGGTATAAGTGGTATTTGAAATCAGAATGTCCCCCGCTTTGGTCCCCCATCGTCCGGCGTTGACCGGCTGCCCCGTTTCAGGAGTTTGCTGTTATGACCACCTTTGCCCGTTTTGCCCTGCCTCTCTTGGCGTTTTCTCTGGTCGCCTGCGCCCCAGCAGACGGCGCGGACACTGCCCCCCCCACCTCCACCTCGCCTTCTAGCGCAGCGCCCACGGCATAGGCCCCCGCTGCCGCGGGCTATCAGACGGTGACGGTTCAGGCCCTGCACGAGCGCCTGGGCCAAGATATTCACATCATTGATGTCCGCACGCCCGAAGAATTTGCTGCCGGACACATCGAGGGCGCGCAGCTGCTGCCGCTGGGCGAGCTGGAAGGCCGCATGGCCGAGCTGCCCAAGGACGGCGAGCTATACGTGGTGTGCCGCAGCGGCAGCCGTAGTGCGCAGGCCAGTGAATTGCTGACCCAGGCGGGCCGCAGCGTGACCAATGTGGACGGCGGTATGCTGGCCTGGGAGGCTGCCGGTTTGCCGGTGGTCCAGTAGGGGAGGGGGTATACTGATGACCAAGTCAAAGACCAACCGACCCACCGAGGTGGCCGCCGAACCCACCTATCCACCCCTGACAGAGACTGACCAGAAGGTGCTCAAGCGCCTGAGACGGATTGAAGGACAGGTGCGTGGGTTGCAGCGCATGATTGAAGAAGGCCGTGATTGCCACGACATCCTGACCCAGCTGTCGGGGGTCCGCAGTGCGCTGGACGCCGCCGGGGATGTGGTGCTGGAACAGTACGCCAGCGGCTGCCGCGCCCGCCCCGGCGAGGCCGTCACTCCGGCAGACGTGGTGCGGGCAGTCAAACTCCTGCGCTAAGGGCGGGTTATTGCCCGCGTCACTCCAATCGGTCTATCCGGATCAGCGGTCCATTCAGTCCGTCCAGCCGGGCGGGAAAGTCGCTCGGGTTCAGTTGCTTTCCAGTGCTGGTGTCCACTATGGCAAACGTGGCGGTGCTGCTCGCCAGGTCCACGGTCAACCGTGTCACCGTGCTGCGGTCGCTGCCAGGGTGGCCCAGGTAGTCCCGCCCGCCGATACCGCCAGTGGCCAGGGTGTTCACCCCGTGCCAGCGTCCTGGAAATGCAGCGGCATGGTGGCCGCTGACATAAGCCAGCGTCTCCGTCTGTTGCATGATGCGGGCCAGCGCCTGCGCGTCGGCCAGATTCAGCACCTCACCGGGCCGATTCTTACCCTCGCTGATGCCTGCCAGTGGCAGATGCCCCAGCACCAGCCGTGCTCCTGCCTGTTGAGCTGCCGCAGAAGTCAGCTGCCCGCGCAGCCAGGTCAGCGTCTGGTCACTCAGGTCGGCCTGCGGCGCATCTATGACTGCGACAAAGAGAGTTTTACCACTGGGAGCGGCCAGGGTAAAGCTGTATTCAAAAGGAAAGCGGCGGGTGTCGGCATGGTTCAGCGCGGGGCGGTGCGCCTGCCAGTAGCGCTCCGCTTCCCGTCGGTCACGGGTGTGGGCCGCGTCGTGGTTGCCCAGCGTAAAGGCAAAGGGAATCCCGGCGTTTCTCAGAGGACCCTGCACGTCTCGGTCAAAGGCGGCCCACATGGCCTGGACTTGTGCGTTACTCAGGCTGGCTTTTTGGCCCGCGATCAGGTCGCCTGCCGACAGCACCGCGTCGGGCTGCCAGCGGAGGATCTGGCGCATGGCCCCGCTCAGCTCGGCGGGGTAGGTGGTGGACCCGTATGGCCCGTTGAAGTCACTCAAGATCGCCAGATCCAGCGTGTCGGCGGGGCCAGCGTGTGCAGCACTGAGCAGCAGGGCGGCGATCAGACTGGCAACGAGGGGGCGCATGGCCTCACTGCATCACAGCCGGGTCAGCGGCGGGTGATGTGAGGGCGCCAGGATCAGCAAAAAACATTGTGAAGGTTTGGCCTGTCCCTCACGCCCAGCTGACGTGCCCTTTTTAAACTGCCCCTATGACCCGCAATGACAGCCCGCGCTCCTCTGTGGTCCCGGAAATCAGCCCCGCTGGCAACGAACTGCCGCACGAGCAGACCCCGCCGGATCAGCCTGCCGATCAGGGACCTGCCCCCCGCCCGGATCAGATGCCAGCAGGCGAGGTGGTGAAGGTGCCACATCAGGGCGAAGGCCTCAGCAGCGCCGAAGTGGCCGGGATGACTGAGGGCCAGGAGTCGGTTGAGGTGAATCAGGCGCTGGAGCAAGCCCAGGGCCGTGAGGACACCAGCCAGAGCTGACCTAGGCGAGGCGGCTATTCATGTTGTGATGCCAGCGGCGTGTCCTTGTCCAGACAGTCGGGTTCCAGAAAAAAGGCGATGTCCGTTTCGTAGGCGTTGGGATCGGGAGTATGTGGCACGCTCTTGACGTAAATCTCAGCGGTACTGCCTGTCAGCTTGAGGCCCCGGCGCAGCGCTTCTTCTGCGACAACCGAGTAAGCAGCGCCTGTCTTCTCGTAAGGCCCGACAAACCGCCCGATGAATGCAGGTCCTCCCTCAAAGGTTTGCACCTGGATTCGGCCTGAGGGTTGGACCGTGCCCGTGACAGGCAGGAAGACCTCGACCACACTGGTTTCGCCCTCGCCCCCGGCATGATGTACGAAAAAGCTGGGAGCGCTGACCGAATAGTTCTGGGCGTGCTTGTAGGCCATCAGTTCCTGTAAAGCCTGTGGGATGACCTCATAGTGCGGAGGTTGCAGCGTTTCGCGAATGACCAAGACTTGCTGGGTGGGCAACTGTTCTAGGCGGTATTCCATGGTTTTCTCCTTCAGAAAGGTGTGGAGGCTGGATAGAGCGGCTTCCCGCTCCGCGATTTCCGTCTGTAGCCGCGCCTTATGCTGGCCTAGGATTGCTGCGGTATGTTCGGGGGTCTGAATCAGCCGCTGTATTTCGCTGACAGGAAGACCCATTTGCCGCCAGTGCCGAATATGTATGGCCAGACTGACCTGTGAGACGCTGTACTGGCGGTAGCCACTGGCCTGGTCGGTCCCCTGAGGACACAGCAAGCCGATGTCGTCGTAGTAGCGCAGGGTCTTGGGCGGCAAACCTGTCAGCTGTGCAAATTGAGAGATCAACAAGTATCTGGCCATGCACCTCTCAACGTAGACGTTCCCATCACTGGAAGGTCAAGAGGCAAAAAAATATCCCCATCAATAAAGAGGGGATCATTTGGTGGGTCGTGTAGGAATCGAACCTACAACCCGCTGATTAAGAGTCAGCTGCTCTGCCAATTGAGCTAACGACCCAGAGCAACGGATTATACGTCGTCAGGCATGGAGCGTCAAGAGCCGCGCTTCCTCCAGTCTTTCAATGTTCGCCTTCCAGGTCCTGCCCGGTCTGGCCCTGACGCAGCCGCGCACCGGGAGCGACTTGCTGGCCGGGGCGCAGCTCGGCACCGCCGTCTACACGGGCCTGTGCCCCGACCACGCACAGCCGGGCATTAGGGGCCAGGCTCCCTACAGTGGCTCCGTCGCCCACTACGCCTTCCCGGTCCACAATCGCGCGGCTGACTTTGGCCCCGGCGCGAATCACACCTCCCGCCTGCACGATGGTGTCGCGCACCTCAGCTCCCTTCTCTACGACGGCACCGGGGCCAATCAGACTGCGGATCACAGTCCCGGCAATATCTGCACCACCGCACACGAAGGAATCGTTGATGGTCGCCTCAGGCCGAATACGGGTGGGGGGCCGGGTAATGGAGGACGTAATAAAGGGCCACTCCTCGCAGTCCAGTTCCAGTCCGCCTCCCTCCAGAAAATCCCGGTGCGCCTGGTGATAGGCGCTGAGCGTGCCCACATCCAGCCAGTAGCCCTCCAGCGGATAGGTATAAGCGTCACCGCGCTCGACCAAGCGGGGCAGCAGGTGTTCCCCGTAGTCGCCCATATTGCCTTCTGCTTGCAGGTCGTCCAGGGTTTCGGTCAGGAGTACGGCGTCGTACACGAACACCTCGCAGGCCACTGTGCGGCCCAGGGGTTCATCCGGTTTGTAGGCGAATTCGGTGATTTTTCCGTCCTTGCCGCTGCAGACATTGCTGAAACGGGTCGCTTCCGACTTGTCGCTGATGTCGGTGGTCACCACCGTAACACTGGCTTCCTTGTCCAAGTGCTGCTGAATCACTGGCGCGTAGTCCAGCTTGTAGATGTGATCGGCACTGAGAACCAGCACGATGTCAGCCCCAGACTCGCGGATCAGGTCCGTATGCAGCGCCAACGCGTGTGCGTTGCCTTCGGAAAAGCCACCGTCCTCATCGGCAGGGCCGGAAAAGGGCGGCATGACCTTCAGGCCACCGCGGGTGCGGTCCAGATCCCAGGGGCGCCCCCCAGCCAGGTGCTCGTTTAGGCTATGGGGCAGGTATTGCTCAATGATCCAGACGTCCTGCAAGCCGCTGTGGACAATGTTGGACAGCGAAAAGTCAATCAGGCGGTACGTCCCCATAAACGGCACGGCTGGTTTGGCCACCTGATCGGTCATCGGGGCCAGGCGGCTGCCTTTGCCCCCGGCCAGAATGATGGTCAGGACAGTTTTGCCAGCAATGCGGGTATTCATGTCCGGCTTATTGTGCCTGTTCAGGCCCGGGCTACAGGTGAAGTTGCATTTACAAGGGGTTGAGGTCAGCCCGTATCGGAGTGGCCGCGTTTTCCCCCTGTACCCCCAGAGAGTGAAGGATCAGTCATCCATGCCCAGGTCTAACTCATGGGGCAGTATTATGCTCAGAACATGACTATACGGCGTCATTTCAGCGATACGCGGACGGAGGTGGGCCGCGTGAGATTCTTGTTGGCTGACCAGAGCGTACAGCTGGTGGCGGAAGGCCCAGGGTGGCAGCATTGCAGCGAGCACCGCAACTTCAGCGAGGCCACCCAGGAACTGGCTTTCCTGCCTCAGGTGCCTCAGCGGCTGTACGAGGCCTCGTTGGAGGACTTGCAGCGGCGTATGGGACTGGAGTTCGCGGCCTGAGCCAATGTTGTACCGCAGGGATGAATTAGACTGGTTCCTATCATGCCCAGAGCTGCCGCCCGCTCCAGTACCACGCCCCCCAGCTACCGTGAGGCCTACGCCACACTGAGCCGGATCGTGGCTGAGCTGGAAGCGGGAGACACCGATCTGGACCGTGTGCTTCCCCTGTTGGATGAGGCCCGCGCTGCTTACGAGGTGTGCCAGGGCCGGATTGCCGCTGTCGCGCAGGCAGTGGGTCAGGCCGACTGGCTGGCCGCAGAGGACACTGAGGCGGGCCAGTCAGCTGAGCTGGATATGCTGGATGAAGAAGAGTAGCGCAGGACGCTCAAGAGAGTGAGGCAGGGTGGTGTGGCAAACATCCCTCCCTTTTCTGCTGTCCAGCGCTCAGCAAAAGCCCGGTCCAGCACCCCGGGTCAGGGCGGTATGCTGGACCTTATGACAGACGCCTCACAGGCGGGGGCCAGGATCCCGGTGCCGACGGTTGATCCCCTGGTGTATGAAGCCGTAATGCAATTGACCTACCTGCCAGTGTTGCTGAGTGGCGGCCATCTGGAAGTCCATGGCCGCGAATACGTTCCCCCAGCGGGCACCCCACTGATCGTGGCCTGTAACCACCGCTCTGGCCTGGACCCCTTCGTGCTGGCGCGGGGGTTGCCTCCACAGTCGGGACGCCGCATTCAGTTCATGGCCAAGCAGGAACTATTCTTTCCGATTCTGGGGGACATCATCCGGCGCGGTGGGTCGTTTCCGGTGGACCGTGACGCCAAAGATGTCGGATCGGTCCGCATGGCCCTGCGTGTGTTGCAGGCAGGCGGCACCCTGGGCATCTTTCCCGAAGGTAGCCGGGCTGGCGGGCAGTTGCACGGCGGTGTGGCCCTGATGGCGCTGAAGGGCCGTGCTCCGGTGATGCCAGCGGGTCTTACCCGTCACGGAAAGCGCTGGGTGCTGCGCCTGGGCGAGCTGCTGCCGTATACCCTGGGAGCACGGGCGCTGATGACCCAGCTGGAAGTGGAAATTGAGCGACTCTCGCAGCCGGAATTCGGCCAGTTATGGGACTAGCAAGGTGACGAACTCTCCCATGCTGCAGCCGGGCCAATCTCCTGAAACGGGCCAGCGAACCCGGCGCGGGGCAGCCCGTGGGCCGCTGCTGCTGACCCTGATTCTGTTGCTGCTGGGCAGTATGGTCCTCAGTGTGGCGGTGGGCAGTGTGTCGATTCCGGCCAGCGAGGTACTGGACGCAGTCTGGCGGGGCCTGAGTGGCAGCTTGCAGGAAGGTGACGTGATCATCTGGGATATTCGCCTGCCACGGGTGCTGATGGCTGTGCTGGTAGGGGCGTGTCTGTCAATATGCGGGGCGGCTTTTCAGGGTGTATTTCGCAATCCGCTGGCTGACCCTTACCTGCTGGGCGTCGCCAGCGGAGCGGCGGTGGGGGCGACGGCGGGCCTGGTGCTGGACTTGCCCCGCGCCATCCTGCCGCTGACGGCCATGCTGACCGCGCTGGCGACCGTCGCCATTACCCTGATGTTGGGCCGCTCTGGACGGCGCTTTCCGCCCACCCGCCTCATCCTGGCCGGCGTAGTGATGGGCAGCTTTCTGGGGGCGGTGACCACCTTTCTCATCATGCAGGGTGAGGACCGCGCCCGCGAGGTGCTGGCCTATACGCTGGGCGACCTGGGATTTTCCAGCTGGGGGGACATCGGGCGGGTGCTGCCCTACGCGCTGCTCGGCTGCGGCACCCTGATCGGGCTGGGGCGGGCGCTGGACCTGTTGCAACTCGGCGACCTGACGGCTTCCAGTCTGGGCCTGCCCGTTGAAAAGCTACGGCTGCTGGTGATTGTGGCCGGCAGCCTGGCCACCGCCGCCGCCGTCGCCTACACCGGGGTAATCGGCTTCGTGGGATTGATCGTGCCGCACACGGTTCGCCTGATCTGGGATCCCAGCCACCGGGTACTGCTGCCCGTCTCCGCGCTGGCGGGGGGCCTCTTGCTGGTGCTGGCCGACCTGCTGGCCCGCACCACCCCACTTTCACAGGTGGGCATCGTCACCACGCTGCTGGGTGGGCCTTTTTTCCTGTACCTGCTGCGGCGAGTAAAGGCCTAGTGATGACAGAAACAGAGACATTCAGCGCCCACGGTCTGCAGGTGCGGGCGGGCGATTTCCCAGCGGTGCGCGGCGTCTCGGTGTCGTTTCCGGCCGGGCGGCTGAGCGCCGTGATCGGTCCCAACGGTGCGGGAAAATCCACGCTGTTGCGCGGCATGCTGGGGCTGACTCCGGTGCAGTCAGGCCGTGTGGAACTGCTGGGGCGCCCACTGGCCGAGTGGTCACGCGCTGAGCGGGCGCGGCAGCTGGCCTATCTGGCCCAGACCGAGGGCCTGCCCGTCGACACCCGCGTGCGCGACGTGGTGGCGCTGGGGCGCGGCGCAGGCGAGTGGCGCTGGGGCCTGATTCCCCGCACAGGTTGGACGCCCGAGGACGAGGCTGCCGTGACCGAAGCGTTGACCCGCACCGATACCCTGGCCTTTGCTGAACGCCCCGTCTCGGAGCTGTCGGGCGGCGAGGCGCAGCGGGTGGCGCTGGCGCGGGCGTTGGCAGCGCGGCCCCACTTTCTGGTGCTGGACGAACCGACCAATCACCTCGACCTCGCCTACGCGCTGGATGTGATGCGCTACCTGCGGGCCGAAGTGCGGCGCGGTGTGGGCGTGATCGCCGTGCTCCACGATCTGAACCTGGCGGCCCGCGCCGACCATCTGGTGTTGCTGCACGCTGGGCAGGTGCTGGCCGCCGGGACACCCGCACAGGTGCTGACCCCGGAGCAGCTCCACGCGGCCTACGGAGTGCGGGTGGATGTGGTGCAGGCCGCACAGCGCCTGGTGATTGTGCCGCACGATAGAGACGATGGCGACACCTAAATACTTTCCGACCGCCGGACATCTGCTGGTGTGCCAGGGACCCAACTGTCAGGCCCGCGGCTCTGCGCCACTGTATCAGGCCCTCTGGCGGGCACTGGATCAGGGCCACCTGGCCTATTACAAGTCGGGCGGCAACGTTCGCCTCACCGAGAGCGGCTGCCTGGGCGCTTGTTCTTATGGTCCGGCGCTGTGCGTGTACCGCGAGCATGGCGGCAAATTAGAGCAGGGCTGGTACGCCGGCGTGGATTTCCCGCTGGCGCTCGCGCTGGCCCAGGCGGTCCATCAGGGCGCAGAGTTGCCCGAAGACCGTCGGTACGGACCGGACGGCGGCTAAGAGCCAGCTGATCATCAACATCTCTTGGTCTGTTCGCCATGCCTTTCAGCCCGCAGCACATGACACTGGGGTATGAGCGACCAACAACCGGACATCCAGAACCAGTTTGAGATGCGCGATCCGCTGAGGCAGTATCCGCAGCCGCCGTTTCCCCGTCAGCCGCAGGAGGCGCCGGGGCTGGCCTCGGCCATGCAGCCGCGGCCGGATCATGGAGAGAGCAGCTATCAGGGCCTGGGCCGTTTGCAGGGCCGCCGGGCGCTGATCACCGGCGGCGACTCGGGGATCGGGCGGGCAGTGGCAATCGCCTACGCCCGCGAAGGGGCCGATGTAGCGATCAACTACCTTCCCGAGGAAGAGTCCGACGCCCAGGAAGTGGTGCGCTTGATTGAGGAGGCGGGCCGCAAAGCAGTGGCGTTGCCCGGTGACCTGCGCACCCGCGAGTTCTGTGACAGCCTTATTGAGCAGGCGGCGCAGCAGCTGGGCGGCCTGGACATTCTGGTGATCAATGCCGGCAAGCAGGTCAGCCAGGACGACATCGCCGATATTACCGACGAGCAGTTCGACGACACCATGAAAGTCAATATCTACGCCATGTTCTGGCTGAGCCGCGCCGCTGCACCCCACCTTCAGCCGGGGGCCAGCGTCATTATTACCTCCAGCATCCAGGCGTCCAAGCCATCCAAGAACCTGCTGGACTACGCCTCCACCAAAGCGGCCAACGTGGCCTTCGCCCAGGCCCTGTCGGGGCAGCTGGCGGAGAAGGGCATTCGGGTAAATGCCGTGGCCCCCGGCCCGATTTGGACACCGCTGCAACCCAGTGGCGGCCAGCCGCAGGAAAAGGTGCAGCAGTTCGGTGAGTCGGTTCCGCTGGCCCGCCCCGGCCAGCCCGCCGAGCTGGCGAGTGCCTATGTGTATCTGGCCTCACAGGAAAGCAGTTATGTGACGGGCGCGGTGCTGCCGATCACGGGCGGCACGCTGTTCTAGAACACCGGATAGGCGATTTTCTAGCGCAACCACGCTCAGGCTGTGAGGCCCGTGCCAGAAGCGGCTGGCTATACTGCGCCGCAATGGCTTCCCGCACGCCCACCTGGATGAACCGTCCCCATACCCTGACTTCTCGCCTGGCGTCAGCGGCGCTGCAGCTGGCGGGCTGGCAGGCTGTGCTGGCCCCGCCGCCCTCGCCCCGTGTGGTGGCGGTGGCCGCTCCTCATACTGCCAATGCCGACTTCTGGCCGGGTATCTTCTGGCGCTGGGCCACCCGCAGCCCGGCCCGTTGGGTGGGCAAGCACACCCTCTTTCGCCCCCCGCTGGGCGGTCTGCTGCGCTGGTGGGGCGGGCTGCCGGTAGACCGCCGCCGCGCTGGGGGGAACTTTGTGGACGCCGTGGTGCAAATCATCCGTGAGTCGGACGAAATCATGCTGACCATCGCCCCCGAAGGCACCCGTGCCCGCGCCGAGCACTGGAAGAGTGGCTTTTATTACATGGCTCTAGAAGCGGAGGTGCCCATTGCTGTGACGGTGATTGACTGGGGCCACAAGCGCTTTGGAATCGTGGGCTATGTGCAGCCGACGGGCGACATCGAAGCAGACTTTGCGGCGATTCGTGAGCTGCTGCGCGGCGTGCAGGGCCACACCCCGCAGAACATGACTCCGGTGATTCCTAAACCAGCCCAGCCCTAAGGTTGCTTAGGGTCGTGGTCGCCTCGGTGTTGCGGTGCGGCCCCTTCAACCTGTCCTTCTTCACGCAGGCCCTGAATCTCTTCCAAGAAGCGTTCCACCGAGTCAAAGTCCTGGTACACGCTGGCAAAGCGGATGTAGGCTACATCGTCCAGTGGGCGCAAGAAGGCCATGGCCCGCCGCCCGATGTCCTCGGAGCTGATTTCAGGACGGCTGACCTCGTCCTCGAACGAGTACGCGAAGGAGCGCAATTCAGCGGCGTCAACCGGGCGCTTCTCGGCGGCCAGTTCCAGTCCACGTAGCAGTTTGTCGGGGTTGAAGGCCTGCCGAACGCCACCGCGCTTGAGCACCATCAGCGGTTCCAACTGGGTGCGTTCGTAGGTGGTGAAGCGGCGTGAACAGCTCTGGCACTCACGGCGGCGGCGAATACTGGCGCCCTCGTCGCTGGGCCGTGAGTTGACCACACGGGTATCTGCCGCCGAGCAGTAGGGACAGTTCACGCGGGGCCGCGCCTTTCTGGTGTAGGGGCCAGAAAGTTGGCCCGCTGTTCCGGCGAGAGCAGATCCAGCCCCTGCTGCTGAATTGCAGGCAGCGGCACATCAATGCACATACCGCGCAGGTGCATCAGTCCCGGCGAGGCCAGCGCCGTGACCGCGTTCACCACGCCAATGTCCAGCTCGTCCTCACCACTGGGTGAGCGGCTGGGCAGCAGCAGGTTGATTCTGAAACCGTCTTCCTGCGCGCTGTCCAGCAGTCCGCGTAGGCCGCCGCGCAGGGTATGACCTTGTAAGCCACCCTCGTCCAGATGCGGCCCGATGACCGTCAGCCAGGACTGTGGGAGGCGCTGACGCATGGTCTGGGCGATGCTCACACTGCTTTTCATGTTGGCCTGAAAGAGGTCCATCCACTCGCTCTCGCTGAGCAGGTTGAGGGCTGGGTGCGCCCGTTTGTCTGCCGAGTGAACCACGCCCTCCAGCGCTCCGAAAATGTCCAGGATGCGGCCCTGAACTTTGATCCAGTCCAGCGGCACCGATACGTCGGCCTGCATGGGGATGGCGGTAGTTCCGCTGCGCTCGATCAGACTGGCCAGTCCGGCGAGCAATTCGCCTTGCTTGCCGACCAGCACCAGGGTTGCCCCAGCGTCGGCCAGCCCCTGCGCCATCACCCGCCCATAACCCCGGTCCGCCCCTGTCACCGCAATGACGTGGCCAGCCAGATCAGGAGGACGGACGGTCGGGGGCAGGGGAGCCTGGGTCACGCTATGCAGGATAGCGCAGCCCGGCAGGGCGCAAAATATGCTGCAGATTGCCATGCAGTAAAATGCCTCCCCCTGGGATGGGAGAGGCGGTGCGGCAGATGGATTAGCGCAGTAGGCTGCCGAGGCTCAGTGATTCGCTCTCTCCCAGGCCGAGGTTCTCCGGGTAAATGGCCATCCATTGCTTGGGCAATTCCTTGCTGGCCAGGGTCACGGTAACTTCGGCCTGGCCAGCCGTTTCACCTGTCTGGGTGGCCTTGGCGCTGCCCGACAGGACCACCGAGTTCCAGCCCGCCTTCAGATTCAGGTCCATGTTCAAAGTGGCCTTGGCGGTGTCGCTGTTCTCATCGTCCACCGGCAAGGTGCAGATCAGGGTGCCTTCGACCGTGGTGGCTTTGTCCACGTAGAGGACTGTTCCGGCCTGTCCCGAAGCATTGAAGTTGGTGTCTTTCACGCTAAAGACGGGCTGAGGGCTGGCCAGCAGCACGCCGCCACCGCCTACCGTCAGCAGACCGCCAGCGCTGTTGGCTGCTGCACTGGATTTGATGTCGCCGGTGCATTCGGCGTTCAGGTTTTCTTCAAGGCCTGCCGTAAATTCAGTATCAATCGGGGAGAGTTTGGCAGCGGCAACCTCGGCTGGCAACTTCAGCGACAGTTGCCCTGCTGCGCTGACCTTACCGGTGGCTGCTGGGGTGGGGGCCGTGTCTTCACCCAGAGTCGCATCGCTGGACAGTAGCAAATGAACCGGCTGCTCGCCCCGGTTCCAGGCTGCGGTGGAGAACGTTGGCCCCCCCTCCTTCATCTCCAGGGTCAACAGGCGAACGTCCCCTCTGAGTTCACTGGGCTGAGGTACCTGTGGCATGGACGCGCCAGGGCAAGCGGTTAGCTCAGAACTTGCACCTGAATAGGCGGACAAAAAGCGCTCCCAGAGCTGAAATTCTGGAAGTGTGTACAAACAGGTTTCAGGGGAGCGCGCCCATATTCTCTCACAGCGGATTCTGGACATTCCAGAGACGCTGTACCAACGGCGAAGCCTGGAGGCTTCGCTGCACCTTTTCCACAGTCCAGGCCAGAAGATCAAATTCAGCCAAGCTGAAGGAGCCAGCCCCAGTGCACTGAGTCGCTTCTTCAACGTCTATGACTGGGATTCAGACCGTTGCTGGGACGAGACGCAGGACATCCAGTGGCGCATTTTGTTGGACGTAGCTCACTCCAAACGCCGACCTCGGTTGCGGCTCAGTGTGGATCTGACCACGGTGGAAAAGGTGGGGACCCAGTTGCCCTTTGTCAGTGTGTACAACGGTAGACATGGCATCCACCTGGTCGTCCTGTTTGCCGAATATGGGGAACTGAAGTTCCCCATTTCCTACCGGGTGTACCAGGGCAAGCACACCGGTACCCCGGTCACGTTGGCCCAGGACCTGCTGGAGGAGGTGCCGGACTTCGTGGGGAAGCGCTTTCGGATCCGCATGTTGGCCGACAGCGGATTTGAATCCGCTGCCTTTCTGGAAGGCGTGCAGCGCCTTGGTTTTGAGTTTGTGGTGGGTGTGAGGAGCAACCGGCGCACGGACCATCCTGGGCGGGTGACGGTGGCGGACTGTCCGCATGGAGGCTATGTCAACTTGGCCAACTGGTCTCTGGAAACGCTGTCTCTGGGGAGAGTAGACCGTGGGGACCGTGAATTCTTCGCGGTGTCGTCTGAACTGTTGGAGGGGGACGAGATCGTTGCTGAGGGTGGGCGGCGCTGGACATTGGAGTCCTTTTTCAAGGAAGGTAAGCACCAGTTTGGGTTGGCGCAGTTCGCGCTGCGAACTGCCAGGGGTCTGGACCGCTGGATTCTGATGGTCTTCCTGGCCTTCACCCTGACCATACTGCATCGCTCAGAAGGGATGACCTTGAAAGAGGCGGCACGCCTGGCCCTCTACACCCTGTTCCCCGTAGTCAGGCTCAACCATCTTCTGAGTCAGCTCCAAAAAGAACGAGAATTTCTTCTCCAGCACGGCTATTCGCTCAGCTATGCAAGGTGCAAGTTATGAGGTTAGGGTAGCGGTCATCGCAACAGCGGCCATCAGTAAAGCGGGTTTTTTCACGCAGAAATCATATTCTATAAATTTTTATTTCACAATCTTTTTGGAGCTCGGTTCAAGCGATGATATGTAGGGAACGGAAAAAGCTGAAATATTTCGACAAATTGCTCTTTAGGCCACGCTAAGGAATATTCGGTCAGTTGGTTTCATAATACCTAAAATTTTTGAAATAGACGGGCAATTTATGGTTCTTGGGCTGGCTCCGAGGGCAAGAGGACGGTGTACCAAACATGAAAAGGCGACAGAGGGGCAAGCCCGCCTAAGTTCATGGCGCGACTTGGAGATGCCTCAGCTCGGTGTTGGAGTCTTCGGAAGGTTCCGACCTTTCCACGCTATCCTGAGGGTCATGCGCGAATTTTTGCGGGACTGGGGGCGGCTGATCTACCTGACGGCACTCTGGCTGGCGGGGCCAGTGCTGCTGTGGGCCTTGTTGGTCTGGCTGGGTGTGCTGGGCTGATGTCCCAGGGGCTGCACCGCGCCCAGGTGGGGCTTTTGGGCGTCGGGGGCCATGCTACTTTTGAGACATGACCAACAACCGAACCGAAGCCGAGCAGCGCCGCTCGCAGCAATTTGAACACGCCCTGGTGCTGGAAACCGCCCGCGTGACCGAAGGGGCCGCTCTGGCCGCCAGTCGGTGGGTCGGCATGGGCGACAAAATGGCCGTGGACGACGCTGGAACGACGGCCATGCGTGAACTGCTGGGATCACTTAACATTCGCGGCACGGTGGTGATTGGCGAGGGCGAGATGGACGAAGCCCCGATGCTGTATATCGGCGAGGAACTGGGCCAGGGCGAGTACGAGGTGGATATTGCCGTGGACCCGGTGGAGGGCACCAGTGTCACTGCCAAGGGCCTGCCCAACGGCATCGCCGTGATTGCCCTGAGCGAAAAAGGCGGCCTGATGCATGCTCCCGACTGTTACATGGAGAAGCTGGTCGTGCCACCGCCCGCCGCCAACAAGGTCAGCCTGGACTACTCGATCGCCGAGAACCTGAAGATCATCGCCGAGTCGCTGGACCGCGATGTGGACGACTTGCTGGTGACCATCCTGGACCGTGAACGGCACGCCGACCATATCCGCCAGATTCGTGACGCGGGCGCCCGCGTCAAGCTGATTGGTGACGGCGACGTGAT
Source organism: Deinococcus radiophilus (assembly GCF_020889625.1). GTDB lineage: Bacteria > Deinococcota > Deinococci > Deinococcales > Deinococcaceae > Deinococcus > Deinococcus radiophilus. Next base: position 1,776,677 of record NZ_CP086380.1, on the reverse strand, counting down.
TGCCAGTCTTGCCGTTGCGGTGCGTGGCAGTGGTGTGCACTGTCTGATGGGTTCTGGCGGTGCTCCCGAAGGTGTGCTGAGCGCCGCTGCCATGAAGTGCCTGGGCGGGCACATCCAGGGTCAGTTCATCGCTGAGGACGACACCATGCGCGAACGGTTCAAGCTGATGGGGGTCGAAGAGGGCCGCATCTATAAGACCCATGAACTGGCTCCTGGCAACCAGATCGTATTCAGTGCCACCGGCATTACCAGTGGCGACCTGTTGTACGGCGTACGCCGCTTTGGCGGTGGAGCACGTACCCACACCCTGGTCATGGGTCACGCCACCCGCGTGGTGCGTTTTATCGATACCGTCCACCTGGAAGATGATGGGGCCCGCGTCCACGTTCGCATCTGAGCGTCACTGAGGCAAGGGAGTGCGGCGTGATATACCTACGCCGCACTCCCTTTTTGCTGGCTGAGGTCAGCCTTCTTTGAGCCAGCTGCCGTGATTCAGTTCCAGGCTGGCTGCGTCGGCGGCGCGGGCCAGACGCCAGCTGCCACCCGCATTCTGACGGGCGCTCCAGGACCACTGGTCGTCCTCGAAGCGCAGCCGGGTAACGCCCAGGCCCTCAGCGCAGCCCAGCAAGTCGGCCACCTGTGCCGTCAACTGATCGCTCGCTCCCTGCTGTACCCGCCCGCCCTGCACCACCCAGGCGTCTGCAGGCAGTGAACTGGTGTCCGTTGCAGGCGCAGGTTCAGCAGATGTACCTAGTGGAGCGACTGTTTCGGCAACCACAGGTGCTTCGGTGGGACCAGGGGCCGCAGGTTGCGCCGCTGCTCCAGACAGGAAGGCGAAAGGGTTGAAGTCAGTCTCGGCGGGAGCTGTGGCTGGGGCGGGCGTAGGGCTGTCCGTTGCCAGCAGATCGCGTCCCTCTTCCTGATCACTTTCAATCACTTCCAGCAGGCCAGTGCCATCACTTCCATCTTCAGCCATGTCGAAAATGCCCAGCAGGTCGCTCAGTGCATCTTCTCCGAAGCTGGCGGTCACTTCCTGTGCGGCGGCGTGCTCGGCGTGGGCTTCATCCAGCAGCGCTTCGGCTTCTTCCAGGGTGGTCACGTAGCGCTCACGGGCCTGTGCCGAGAGCTGTCCCAGGCCACGCTGGGCTCTTAGCGTATCGGCCAGGCGGCCCAGGCGCTGAATGGTTTCCCCGGCCAGGTTGCGTACCGAATCGTACTCCTGAACGACATGATCAGCGCGGGTGTCCAGTTCCTCGCGTTCCTGAGCAGCCTGACCCATGCGGCGCTCCAGTACATCGTACAGAGCGTCCACATTGACTGTCTCGCCGCGTCCCAGGGCTTCGCGGGCCTCGGCAATCTGGGAGGCCAGTTCTTCGCTTGCGCCGGCCACATCACGGGCGCTGCGCTCCAGCTCGGACAGCTCGCGGTGCTGGCGCAGGGTGTCGCCGCCATCGGGCGACAGACGCAGTGCCGAAAGGGTCAGTTCCAGGTCGCGCAGCTCATCGCCGGCCAGGCCGCCTTCTTCCAGGGTGTGGCGGGCCAGGCCCAGCGACAGGCGGGCTTTGGCAGCTTCGTCACTTGCGGACAGGTCGGCCAGGGCACGTTCCAGCTCTTCCAGTTGGGCCTGCTGCTCAGCCCGCAGCGCATCACGCTGGGTGCCCAGTTCCTGCTGCCACGCGCCGATGGCTTCTTCGGTCAGGGTGCCGGCCACCATCGCGTCGTTCAGATCGCGGGCATGGGCTTCCAGTTCAGGCCGCGCCGAGATCAGTGGGCCGTATTCGGCCAGCACATCGCCCAAGTGACGCCCGGCGTGTTCCAGTTCCAGCGCCCGGATCTTGGCCTGCGCTGCCGGGTCCATCACCGTTACCTCGCCGGGGGCGGTCTGCACCACCGACGATTCCAGCTTTTTGCGGAGGGTCAGGCTTAACTTGCGGGCGCGTTCCACCTCGCCGGGCAGCAACATGCCTTGCTTCTGCGCATCGTCAATCTGTTCCAGCAGGTTTTCCAGGCGCCGGACTTCGCGCCCGCCCACACCGCTGACCCGCTCAAAGCTGGCCTTCAGCTCGGCCAGGTCCTGGCCCTGTGCCACCAGCCCTTCGGCCAGTCGGCGTTCCATCTGCCCGATCAGGCCTTCGCCCTCTTCCAGCAGAGCCGCGACATCGTTGCCTACCGCTTCTTCCTGGCGGGCCATGTTCAGTACGCCGCGCAGGCGCTGAGATTCGGGCCAGTCAAAGTACAGCGTGAACCGGCGCACGCCCTCTTCTAGGCGGCTGAGGTCTGCTGGGACATAGTCCACCGTGCCAACCTCGGCGGCCACACGCTGCACTTCAGCCAGCACATCCAGCACGCGCTTTTTGGCCATCTGGGCCGGAAGGCTCATTTGCAGGCGGCGGTAGATGTCGCGTTTGAGGATGCCCTCTAGGGCCTGGGCATCCAGCTGCGCGGGATGAACGCGGCGCTCCTGCGCGGCGTCTTGGATGATGCGCTCCAGGGCGCGCGTGGAGAGCACGTCCCCAAGCATCTTGACGGGAATTCGGGACAGGACTGCGTTCATCGTAGGACCTCGCTGGCCTCACCGCAGCGAGCTTGGGGATACGGTGGGCGGTAGAGGAAAGTATATCTTGCGGCTATGACCATCTCCTCACAGCTCGCTGCTCATACTCCGGGGGGCCTATGCTGATCTTTGAAGAATTGCAGGTCAGGGGCCACGAATCCCTCTCGCTGATTCAGCATCCCATGACGGGCCTGCGGGCCGTGCTGGCGGTTCATTCCACGGCACTGGGGCCGGCCATCGCGGGCGTGCGCCTGCGCCGAATGGATGAGGAAGCCCTGGTGCGCTCAGCGCTGGACCTCAGCGAGAGCCTCACCTACAAGTCGGCCTTGGCGGGCCTGAACTTCGGCGGTGGGGCCTGCGTGATCATGCCCGGCGACGAGAATCTGCTGGGCAGCCGCGCCCAGCCGCATACCCGTGAGGCCCTCTTCCGCGCCCTGGGCCGCGAGCTGCGCCCCCTCAGTAGCCGGGTCATCCTGACCGAAGACATTGGGGTGACGCCACGCGATATTTCCTTTGTGGCCCAGGAAACGCCAGGCACTCTGGGTCAGCACACCGATACCAGCCGCGTGACCGGATACGGGGTGTACCGGGGCATGAAAGCGGCAGCCAAGTATGTGCTGGACAGCGAAAGTATGCGCGGTGTCCGGGTGGCGATCTATGGTTTGGGTGGCGTGGGCCGTGAACTGGCCGAGCACCTCGCCCGCGAGGGAGCCCGCCTGATCGTGGCCGACAGTCGTCCCCACGTGATGCAGGAACTGGTGGAAGATCTGGGTGCCGAGGCCATGGAGCCTGCCGACATTCTGGACGCGCCCTGCGATGTGTTTGCCCCCTGCGCCAGCGGCAGCAGTATTCCAGCAGCGGCCGTGTCCCGCCTGCAGTGCCGCATGATTGCCGGCAGCGAACACCACCCGCTGACCCGCGCCGGAGAAGATGCCGTGCGTGAGGCCGGGATCGTCTACATTCCCGACTTTGCCATTAATAGCGCTGGGCTGATCGCGGCCGCGCAGGGCGTGAGCAAAGAGGAGGCCGCCGAGCAGGTGTATCAGAATGTCGCACGGATCTGCGAGGTCGCGCAGCATGTGGCGCAGCCGGTTCATCTGGTGGCCCGCATGATGGCAGAGCAGCGGATTTCCCTGATCGGTTCACTGGGCCGGGGGGAGTAGGAGCAAAGAAAGAACCCCGTCCTAGACGGGGCTTTTCTTTTCTGGCTCGGCAGGTTGGGGTCGAACCAACGACCGTCCGATTAACAGTCGGATGCTCTGCCACTGAGCTACGAAACATCGTCCCATACAGTATAAAATGGATTTTTGTATCTGTAAAGGTGGCTCAGGAGCATCCGATATTTGAGAGCATTTGCGGGACTGTTAAGTGGGTGCTATCTTCCCCGTACAACGATTACACCCTGTGTGGTCCCTACGTTGACGCTTCAGCAGAGTATTGCCTCTAGAGGTGAGCGAGATCACCCAAAAGCAAAAGTAGCCCCTAAAAAGGCGTGGAAGCCCCAGGTAACTGAGGTGACGGGTAATAAGCTATGCGCTTACCGCAGACACCAGTTGATCTGGGGTCTTCCATGTCGGCTCAAATTCGCTGGCGAATTCGCGGTTGAGCAATAAGCTGGACTCTTGATGAAGTCTATAGACACTGTGTTACTGGGTTTGTTACTGGCTGTGGCTGCAGCAGGTGTAGTTAAGGATTTCTTACCCTCTGCCCCCCCTGCGCCCCAAGTGCAAGCCACTCAACGCTGGGAGTACAAGCAGCTGCTGGTTGATGCTGTGTATGCCAGTGATGCTGATAGAGAGTCTGCAGAGTTCGCCGCCTCTGTTGGAATCGAGACGGATGACGGTAAGAAGCACTTTGCCCTTGATGAAGCTCAATTGGCGAGCTTGGGCGAAGAGGGCTGGGAGCTGGTGGCTGCTTTGCCTGCTACCGAGACCGCTTACACCAACTTTGGGAATAGCCAATACGTTACAGGACTTCAGCCTAACGTCCGTTCTGGGAGCGTAACCCTTGTGTTCAAACGCCCCCTAGTCGGTGCTGCTCCCGCCTCTGCACTCCTGCCACAATCTGAGACTGCCCCTTAGTCCGAAGCGGTTCCCGAAGCCGCTCCTGTGCTGGTCGCTGAGTCAGTCTCAGAGGAGAGTGAGGAGCCAGAGCGGACGGCGAGGAAACCTTCGCTTCAACTTGTGGAGGGTGTTCTGGACAGGCACCTGACCGGGAGTTGGCGGCGATGATGCGCAAATTCAGTGAAGAGTACGCGGCTGAAGGTGACCTGCAAGCTACCGGTAATTATCCGAATCCCTAGAGCCCCCGCTGGTTCTCGTTGTAGGTCAGGTCGAAGACCATATCCTGCATCCACTTCTGGAAGCTCCCATTATCCGAGTACTGTTTGAAAAGCTCAGTGTTGTCCTTCATCAGTGCTACCAGTACTCGTCCTAGCGCCTTATTACCTTCAATTCGGGCATTCTGCTTACTAGAGTTGCGCATAGCATTCTGGTAGGCAATGTCTTCAGCGACTCGCGCTGGAATCTCCTCGGTAATCAGCTTATGGAGCTTGTCCTTATCTGACCACTGAATGTTTCCGAACTGGTCATTGAATGCCTTGAGAATGTGCGAGAGAGTATCCAGCTCCGCTTCGGCTTTGCCTAGCACTCCTGCACCAGGCGTTGGGTCCACAGTGCCGTCTTTATCGGTCAGCGCGATGTGCTGCATCGCCTGTTTCTCGGCGCGGTAACTGTCCATGTCGATGGTTTCCAGAATCCCGCGAGACAGGTCTTCTTCCTTGGGCGCAGGCAGCTTGGGAATCAGGAAGTTGAGGAAGATGGAGAGCTTCTCCCAGGCAGCGTCAGAGTAGGGGAGAAGTGCTGCCAGGAAGCTGTAGATGCGGACAAACGATTTGGCATTCCCCTTGAACTCCACCTGCTGCTCTTCATCCAGTTCGTTGTAGTCCGCAACGCAGGCATCCAGAATCGGGTCCAGGCGGTCACGCTGTGCGCCAGAGAGATACAGCTCCACCAGCGCGTCAACCTGCTCAGGGCTGTACACCTGCATGCCGTCCAGGTCGCTCTTGAGGTCGTGCAGCTTGTTGGGGTCGGTTTCGTCGCTAAGCACCGTGGTGCGGTAATACGGCTCGAACGATTTCTGAATGACTTCCGTATCGTTCTGGAAGTCGAGCACGAACACGTCATGCTTCTTGGGATGGGCACGGTTCAGCCGGGAGAGGGTCTGGACCGCTTTGATGCCGGACAGAGGCTTGTCTACATACATGGTGTGGAGCAGCGGTTCATCGTAGCCCGTCTGGAACTTGTCGGCGCAGATCAGGAAGCGGTAGGGATCTTCCTGAATACGGTCTGGAATGTCCTGCGAAGGAAACCCGTTCAGGCTAGCTTCAGTGACTTTGACCCCGCCGTACTCCGGCTCTCCAGAGAAGGCGACGATGGCTTTGTAAGGGCTCTTGCGCTCACTCAGGTAGTCGCGTACCGCGTGGAAATACTCGATGGCGCGCTGAATGCTGCCGGTCACGATCATGGCCCGCGCTTCGCCGCCTACCTTCTGCTGCGCGATGACCTGCTCATGGAAGTGGTCCACCATAATCTCCGCCTTGGTGCGGATAGCGTGCTGGTGTCCCTCAACATAGTTCCGTAGCTTCTTCTGGGCGCGCTTGGCATCAAACTCCGGGTCGGCTTCCACCTTCTTCACCAGGCGGTAATAGCTCTGAACAGGCGTGTAACTCTTCAGCACGTCCATGATGAAGCCCTCCTGGGTTGCCTGCTTCATGCTGTAGACGTGGAAAGGGAGATGCTGCACCTGCCCCTGCTGCTGAACGGGTGTGCCGAAGGTTTCCAGCGTGCGGTTCTTGGGCGTAGCGGTGAACGCGAAGTAACTGGCGTTCTTCAGCATCTTGCGGGACTGCATCCGCTTGTCCAGGGCTTCGTTGATCCAGTCTTCGGTGTCCTGCTCTCCCTCGTCCGCTGAAGCTGCGGGTAGATGGTCTCCCGACATCGCCTGATTCATGGCAGCCGCGCTGCGTCCGCTCTGGCTGGAGTGCGCCTCATCAATCAGGATGGCGAAGCTTTTGCCCTGTTCCAGGCTGATTTCATCAAGGATGAAGGGGAACTTCTGGACGGTGGTGATGATGATCTTCTTGCCACTCTGGAGAAAGGTTCGCAGGTCGCCGGAGTGAACGGCGTGTCCTACAGTGGACTTGACCTGAGCAAACTGCCGGATGGTGTCACGAATCTGCTTGTCGAGGATGCGGCGGTCCGTCACGACCACCACCGAGTCGAAGACAGGCTGACCATCACGCTGCAAGCCCACCAGTTGGTGCGCCAGCCAAGCGATGGAGTTGGACTTACCACTGCCCGCTGAGTGCTGAATCAGGTAGCGCTGACCCGCGCCACGCGCTTGCACGTCTGCCAGGAGCTTCCGGACCGCGTCCAGCTGGTGGTAACGCGGGAAGATGGCTTTGCGCTTCTTCTTGCCCGGTTTCTTGGGATTTTCCTCTTCAACGACCTGAGCGTAGTTTTCCAGAATGTTGGTCAGGCTCTGGGGATGCAGCACCTCTTCCCAGAAGTAAGCCGTCTTGAGTCCATTCGGGTTTGGCGGGTTGCCTCCCCCCTGGTTCCAGCCCCGGTTGAAGGGGAGGAACCATGACGCCTTACCTGCCAGTTGGGTGCAAAAGTAGACCTCACTGTCGTCTACCGCGAAGTGGGCGATGCAGCGTCCCAACTCGAATAGGCGTTCACGCGGGTCGCGGTCACGTTTGTACTGTTCAATGGCGTCACCGACTGTCTGCTTGGTCAGGCTGTTCTTGAGTTCAAGGGTGGCGATAGGCAGTCCGTTCACGAACAAACCCAGGTCAAGCGCCAGGGCAGTTTCGTTGTTGCTGTACCGAAGCTGCCGGGTCACGGTGAAGCGGTTCTGGGCGTAGCGCTCCTCCGCTGCAGTGTTGCCGGGAGTCGGCGTGCCGTAGAACAGGTCCACGCTATGGGGACCGTGATTTATGCCGTTTCTCAGCACATCCACGATGCCGCGCTTGGTGATCTCGCCCTGAAGCCTGGAGAGGAACTTGTGGCGGGTCGGGCTGGCATTGTGTAGGTCAAAGGCATCTACTAGTCCTGGCTGAGTCGCCTCCAGAAAAGCGGTCAGCTGCACCAGGTCCACCTGATACTCGCGCTCGTATGCCTGCGGTGAACCCGCCAGCCAGCCACCACTGGTCAGTGAGTTGACGATGATGGTTTCCAGGGCTTTTTCAGATGTATCGGTAGGCATGGGGGCAGACGGTTCCTTCCGGGGAATCAAACTGGGGCGCTCAGAATCGGATGTTCTCCAATCCTAGCGCCCTGTTCCTATAGTGGCTGCTCAAATGCCTGACTCAGCCGCCATCAGTGCTGAGTTGACCGCAGCCACCCGGTCATAGAGCGGACCGGAGCGCACGATGCCTTCTCCTAAGCCCTGCTTGGTTGACCTGAAAACCGTTTCTACGGTGTCGCCAAAGCCGATGACCACCAGCCAGCGCTCCCCACCCACAGTGACTGCCCAGCAGGAATTGACGAACTTGCCTGTGTCGGCGCGAACTTCAGCGGTCAGGAGTTCCCAAGTTGCTGTATCGAAATTTGCCAGCTTCTCCAGGGGTGCCTGTCGCTCAGCAGAGCGTTCCCGCAGGTGCTGAGCGTGCCACTTCAGTTGTCTGCGTCCCTGCATCTTGAACCGTACCCGCTCGAAGAGCGAGGCAGGTCCAGTAGCGATGTGGAAGCGTGCTTTCTCGAAGCGGGTTCCCTGACGAGCCATCAGTCCTTCGTGCTCACAGCGGACCAGGATTCCAGTCGGTCGGTAAGGGGCGTACAGTCAGCGGCACTCGCTTATCGCTGCGCCAGGTGACCGTCTCGCCGTCGCAGCCGCCACCCAGCAGCTGGCTCCTGAACTGCGGAGTCGCGCCGGGAGTGACCCAGATGTTCCGTCCCTGCCAGGTGGGGAAAGGGCAAGGAGCGTTCTGGGAATAGTCGAGTTTCTGGGCGTATACCGTCATGTTGGTATCGATACCGAAGTACGCCAGATAGCGCCGCTGGGGTTTGAACTCGGCAATGCCCAGTTCCAGTGCCGCGCCGCCGCCACCATCACCGTAGCTGCCTTCCAACGCCAGTTCCGAGTAGCCGTTGCGGTTGATGTCACGAACCGAGTAGAGGTTGAACATCTGCCCTGCGAAGGTGTAGTGCGCGGTAGCCTTACCGTTCTGGGCGATCACGATGCCCTGCGCTGCGCTCATGCCTCCATGAAAGCAGTTATAGAGGTAAGCGATCTGCTCGGTCTTTTGCTGAGTAAATGAGCCCTTCGCCTTACCCATGACCCTGAACTCTGGGCAAGAGGTGCCGGACAGTGGCGAATACTCGTCGCCAAATATCTTGTACCAGGCTGCTTGCTTAAAAGCTGTGTTAGCAAGACGACTGACGAGTCCGTACTCCGCGTTGGAGAGTTGCGGTTTGGGCGTCTTGCTCTCGAAGTCGTAGACGAGGCGTTCCTGAGCGGACGCCCCAGAGAATGCCATGAAGCCGAGCAACCAGACAGCCGTTTTGTGCATACCCCCATTGTGGGCTGGCTAGCCGCTACCAAGCAGCAGATTTGGGCAGCCCTGCTTCCTCAACTTTGATTGTTGACCTACCGCTTCGCTCATATCCTGAGCTTCGTGAGACCCCACCGTCTGTTGGCTGCTCTGTCGCTCCTGAGCCTAAGTGTTCCCGCCTTTGCCGCGCCCCTGGCACAAGGGCAGGAATATAACGTCCCCGGCACCAAGACCTGGGCGTGGATGCACCGCGACCCCGAGACCGGAGAGAACTACAGTGAAGTTATCTTTGATGACCTGAACGGCAAGGAAGCCTACCTGACCTTCAAGTGCATCTACCCCGGCTTCACCCACCTGCTTTTTGCCGATCAGCCCCTGTTTGATCTGCGGACTCCCACCTTTGCCGACAGTACCGTGAAGGTGTACTACAGCGTTGATGGTGGCGAGCTGCGCCCTGTTGAGTCTGTGAACTTTGAACTAGGCGAGGAGCTGACTGACCTCAGCAACAAAGTGCTGTCCTTCAACAGCAGGCGTGCCAACGAGGAAATCACCAAGGGCTTAGGGCGTGGTGCCACTGTGGACCTCGTTATCATGCCGACTAGCTTTAGCCCCATGAAGAGTGCGACCCAGTACCGCTTCAGCGGCAAAGGCTTCTTCGAAGCGATGGAGAAGATCAACTTCTGCGACATGCAGATGATGAAAGCCAACTAAGGTAGAAGAGGAATCTGGCGAAAACCTGGATTCCTCTAAACGTTTTGTCTCTCAGATGGCTTTGATAGTGATATCAGCAAGTGCAGTTCTGGTGTCGCAGGAGAGGCTGTATTTAACCCCATCAGGCGTTCTGCCTACCTTGTTCCAGTTTTTAGAACCCTGGAGGCAAGCTTTCTCCATGCTCGCTGTCCACCCAGTACCGATGAAGCTTTTGAGGAAGTCGTTGAGGATTCTTTTCTCCGTAGAGCTGAACTGGGCGTTGCCAGTGGGAGTAAACGTCGTCACCTTCGCCAAGAAGATTTGACTGGTCGCAGCTCTGCGGCGCACAGACATGGTGCCGCGTGCCAAGCCGTAGTCATACAGCTTTACCCCGTCTCTAGACATGGTCGATAAGTACTCACAGCCTTGACGCTTGCAGAAGCCAGACTCGTTGACCGAAGCCTTGCTCATGAGCAGCGTGGGGTTCGACTGAGCCACAGCACCCGACGCGAGCAGCAAGGTGGACAGGGGGAGAGTAAATTTGTAGTTCACGACCTCAGTAGGTGACAACTTCGTCTAAAGGCGCTCCTGGTGGGCAAAAGGGCTGGGTCAACAGGTCTAGGACAGCCATGAACTGTTTGGGTTTCCACCGTAAGGCATCCACGAGATGCTGAGCACCGTGCCGCACCAGACTGACCGCTCTACGACCATGCTTGAGAACGGGGATGGGCTGGGTCTGGCCCAGCCAGACCCCCAGGCGCAAGCAGAACACCCAGGCCAGTGTCACCAGGCCAAAGAGCCGCTGTAGACGGCTCCTTTCCGTCATCCCAGTCCGCTCCAGGTCGAAGCCTCGCATCTTGAAGCTGCTGAAGGTGCACTCGATTGACCAGCGCTGCTTGTACAGCTTCCAGGTCTTCCGAGCGCTGAAATCTGTGGCAATGATGACGAGGTCACCTGTGGATGACCTCGTCGCGACCACCCGCATGAGTTCGCCAAACACGAACACCTTTTCGTCGATTTCATGGAAATGACCGTGCTGGACGTGCTTAAACCATTCCTTCCCATTCGTGTCGTCCAGCATGTCGCTGTGCCGAATGCGGATCGCCCGCTTGATGCCTTGACGACGGAGAAAACGGAACCACTCCGCACCGATGAACTCACGGTCAGCCACCAGGCCTTGCCAGCGTTTCGCTGGCAAGACGCGGAGGAGCTTCAATACCAGCCACATACGGGCATAGGTATGGCTGTTCCCAGACTCATCAAGAGGAACCCAAATCAGGGGCAGGGTGAAGCCATGAACCACGGCTCCAAGCACCAGAAAATTGATGGGCGTTTCCCCATGCTCCCAGTTGGTGCGGTCCAGACTCAGCAACACCTTCCCCGGTGGAAGATGGACGACGAGCAGAGCGATGAAAAAGTCCATGTCCAGCTGCTCATCCCGGAAGGTTCGGTCCGCCCTTCTTTTCTTGGCTTGCGGCGTGCTGATACCGGGCATGTGAGGACTCAGGTCGTGATGATTGATGCTCCTCGCGGCAATCATCGCCAGAAGCACATCGATCAGCCGCTGAAGGGTGTCAATGCGGAGGTGACTCGCGTGTGCTTTGAAGTGGCGGGTCAGTACGGTAGCCTGCTGGGCGGCGGATTCTGTTGTTTTCACACTCTCAGGAAACCGTGAACAGTCGGCCCCATCAAGCTTGATGGGGCCGACTGTTGGTTTTTGCCGTCTAGGACAATGTGAAACTGAAGTTGTCACCTACTGAGGTTCACGACTACATTTTATCTAGCTGGGCGGATGGGCATGGACAATTTTGAGCCATACCTACTCGCTACTCTTCATCCGCTGAGCCAGCTTCTTCCAACTCCGTAGCGTCCTCCAGTTCACCGTCAACGGCTTCCTCCACCAAGCCTTCCTGCTCCAGCTCTGGCAGCCCCGCCGCTGCCTCCCGCACATCCAGCTTGCCTGTGACCACATCAGCAATCAGGCGAGTACGATATTCGCGGAGGAGGGCGATTTCCTGCTCAGCACGGGTGATTGCCTGGTTTAACTTGGCGGTTTCTGCGTTTATGTACTTGACGATGGCTCTCTGCTCAGAAGCAGGGGGTATGAGAATCGGTATGCGCTTCATACGCTGAATTGACAAATCCCACTGACCTGTTCTGACACCATCCGATGCACGGGCAAATAGGGCTACGTAAGCTTTACTCCTTAGTAACGCTGCGCCATAAGGAAGGTACGGGACTGCAAAGCGAAAGACGAAATAAGCGGGGCTTACTATGCCATCATGGGGTGCCAGGCCCATGGAACCCTGCCACGCTTTCATTTTGTTAATGACTAAATCACCTTCTCGGACTACCTTGTAATTAGAAAGATCATCGGGGATGAAGTTGTGGTTCTCCTCTTTGCTTTCCCGGTTACGAAGGATAACTCCCTTCTCCCGTATGACAGAGAGGAGAGGAAGATCTGGTTGGTTACGTTCACTCCTATATGAAATGAGAGAACCAAGATTCTGCACCTCCCACCCCTCCGGCACGTCCCCCAGCCACTCCACACCACTGGGCTTCAGCCGCACGTCAGGGTCTAGCCCGCGTGTCACCGCCTGATGGATGATGACCTGCTTCTGCTCTTGCAACAGCCGAATCATCCGCTGCTTGGCGGCAATGAGTTTGCGGATGCGGTGGTCGGCGTGGCTGAGGTAACGGACGATGGCGGCTTGCTCTTCAAGTGTAGGTAGTGGGAACGGTGCATTGAGGAATGAATCGTCAGTTAGCTGCAGGCGGGAAATCCAAATTCCTTTGGAGCGCACTTGCAGTTCCCACTGGAAGTGCGAAGATCTAACCAAATAGTTAAGGTAGTCAGGAGATAACTCTTGTATGTCTCGGACTCTATAAACGCTGTAGGCGGTACTGATAAGTAGCTTCCAGGTGTAGATTGCATCATATTGCAATTCCCCAGTTGGCTCCACCAACTGCCCTTCGCAAATCTGTTTTGTTCTGGTAGTGGCGTTCTGGCAACTCTTGATATTTCAGGTGTCGCCACTGGGGCTCCATATCATTGAGTTCAGGGCTGTAGGCGGGGAGATGGGCGATGATGAGACCGAGGTCCTGCCACCTCTTCCGTTGCTGGTTCACTGCCGAGCAAGTGTGCACACTTGCTCGGTCCACAAGGACAACCGTAGGACATTCTGGATTCGCATCAGCAGCAAGAACCTCGATGAAATCCACAACGGCCTGACCTGTAGTATTTCCCTCTATCTCTCGGTAAAACACTGTTCCAGACCCATATTCCACAACTCCCATTAAGTTCAATCGGGCACGGATACCACGAGCTTTACTCGTGGGTACACGGAGGGGCTGCTGAATAGGTCGCCAGCTATAGGTATTGGGTTGAGTCAACCAAATAGCGGCTTCGTCGAGGAAAAGAAGTTTCAGGAGGCCGAACTTGGCCCCCTTTTTACCACTTCAAGGTTTTCCTTGAACCTGGCTTTTTCCTCTGGGTCAGCTTGTCCAGCAACGACGTAGCGGGTACGCTGCCAAGTCAGTCCCAGCTTATGGAGCTGGTCCGTAATAGCCGTGTGTTTGAGGTGTATGCCATGTTCTTGGACGAGATATTCACCCACTGTCTTGGCGGTCCACACTCGGTCATCTTGAGCAATCAGCCGTTTCAAATCTTCGCCAATCTCAGGCGTAATCTGACTCTTGCTTCCAGGGTGGATGCGCTCTTTGAGCGCATCTAGGCCACCTTCGCGGTAAAGGGTAATGACACGACGTACGCGGGTAGCAGTCAGGATACCCATGCCTGCAATCTTGTAGGAGGATAGTCCCTGGTGAGCATGCCAGAGGGCAAAGTACCGTTTGCGCTCACATGGAAGGACATCAGTCGAAAACATTAATTGCTGGAGCCGAGTTTCGTCTTCAGGAGTCAGTTGGGGGTCAAGTCGTCTGATGACTTAGTCTACACCCGGAAGCTACTTAATGCCGTGATGCTTGGCAACACCTAGACCACGACTCCAAGCCCATAAACTGTTGATCACAAGGTCATCGGGCCAACAGAGCTTGTGCCCTGCATAGGACTCAGCTTGGAACATGGTGACCTTAGTGCTTGACCGAGGAATGACCCCCCGCTCGGAAGAAACGGTGAGTAGTTCTTCAGTACCTTGCTGAGAGCGCACATCAATCACCTTGAGGATATTTTTGCCTCGCTTCACCTCCCAATGCTCCGGCACTTCTCCCAACCAGGGCACACCGCTGTCCTTCATGCGGGCGTAGGGCTTGGGCTTGGCTTGCTCTACCTGGGTCATAGGCTCTCGAACCACGCTTTCACCTTCTGTGCCATCAGGTAGCGGCGCTGCTCCAGAAAGTCCTCGTAGGGCATGCCAGAGTCGTCCAGCATGTTGGCGGGGATGCAGTGAACCGCCAGGTTGTCACGCAGCTGCTGTTCGTCGGTGATGCCGCCGTACTTCACTTCACCGCCGCGCACCTGCTCGCGCAGTTCGCTGAAGTACACCTGCGGGTCTTTGTTGCCGATTCGGATGTTGATTTCCTGCTGTGCCAGGACGTAGTTGGCAACCTGGTTGTACTTGCGGCTGGGCAGCCCCTGACGCTTGAGAAAGTCCGCTGGGTAGATGTGGTGAATGTCGGTACGGTTGACCAGCAGGTCGGGCACCCGGATGGACTGTGAGAGGAAGCCGTAATCGTTCGCCCGGGCCTGCGCAGCTTGGTATGCCAGGAAGCCGGTAGTGGTAGAGCGCGAGGTGTTGAGGGCTTCGGGGAGAGCGACTTCCCAGAAGTTCTCGCCCAGTGCGGCGCTGACGGCTTGCTGCACGCCGCGTTCCAGTCCGCGCTCGGTCAGCAGGCGGATATCGCGGTCAAAGGCGGTCTCGGCGCTGCCAGAGTAGCGACCTGTCAGCACCGACATGGCATACCAGCGGGTGACCAGCCGCTCCAGCTGGTGCTGCTCCATGCCGTCTGCGCGCCCCTTGAGGTACACGACATAGGCGAAGTTCAGCGCGTTGCCGCTGTTAAGCAGCTTGGGCGTGATGAAGCCCGCCGAGCGGATAATCATCACAAAGCGCTTGAAATGGGTTTCGTTCATGAACCGCAGCACGCCTGCTTCCAGCTGAGCGAAGGACGCTTCAGCGATGCTCTCGAAATTCTGCTTGATTTCAAAGTCACGTCCGGACAGCAGCGCCACCAGATCCTGCAAGCGCCCGCGTCCGAACTCTGAGGTGAACGCCACCCGCAGCATGTCGGTGTAGTCGGGCTGATAGATGTCGTCGCTGTAGTTGGCAAGCCAGCGCATCTTACTCAGGAACTCTGGCTTGAAGTCGCTGTCGCGCTGAATGGTGTCCAGAAACTCTGGATAGCGGCTCAAGCGGCTGAAGTAGTCGATGGCTTTGCGCAGCTGGTGACCACCGTGCTGCTCGCTGGCGGCAATCTTGGACATTACAAAGTCAGCCTGCGAGAGCGACACGCCCTTGGAGTTCACGCGTATGAAGATCTCGTTCACCGTTTCAATGTCCAAGTGCTCTGCCAGCTGAATCACGCCGACCTGCTTCACGTCCATGTCCTTGAGGCGCTGGATACTCCCCGTGACCTGGTTCTGGTCCACGTCAGGGTTGGCAGCAAGGTAGGTGTTCATCATGCTGAAGATCTGTGCCCCAGGCTTGAGCACTTCGCTGACATCGGCAATCCAGGACGAGTCTCTCTCGATGGCGGGGTTGGTGACCTCAAACCGCTCTTCTATGGGGTTGAAGGCGATGCGGATGCGGCGCTTGGTGTAGTCCTTGTCGATGACCTGAATGCCCCGCAGGGAAGTCATCAGCGCCGTGACCCGCTGCTGCCCGTCGATCAGGATGCGCTGACCATTTGCGATGTTGCCGTCTTTAAGGCGCACGTTGGGATTCTGCCAGGTGATGATGTAGCCCACCGGAAAGCCCCGGTAGAGCGAATCCAGCAGATCACGCACCTGGGTACTGTTCCAGACGAAGGGGCGCTGGATTTCAGGAATGGCGATGCTGCCGGAATCAATCCAGCCGAGCAGGTTGCTGATGCTATGGGAAGTGACGCTGTACAGTTCGTTAGCCATGCGAGGGTTCTCCTGTAGGGGTGCTGAGTTCGGCGGCACGCTTGAGGATGCGGTCCAGGGCGCCACTGTGGAAAGCGGAGACCCAGCTGCCCGGCGAGTACTGTTCTGCGCGGCTGAGATAAGCGAGGACACTGCCGAGTTCTTCTGGAGTGGCTTGGCTGAGTGCCGTTTCATCGTCAAGAAGTCGGCTATCTCCTTCTCCACCAGCCTGAAACAGCCGGTTGCGCGAGAGCAGATCAAGGAAGCGTGCGAACTCAGGGTGATAGTACGGAGCGGCGCTGGTGATGAGCCGGTTACCTTTTACAACGCTCTTGACTTCGTAAAGCTGGAAATCTGAGGCGCTGAAGATGGGCTGGAACTGCGCCAGATTCTTCAGGGCAATGCGCTGTGTAACAGAGAGGCTCATGCTCGCCCTTCCTGGGGGTAGCCGGGCATCAGACGCTCCCCACAATCTCGTCCAGCAGGTGCTCAGTCTCGGCTTCCAGGGCACGGATGTCAGCGGTGATCTCTGCCAGCGTGCGCAGCGGCTGGGGTTTGTAGAAGTGGCGGGTGAAGCTGATCTCGTAGCCGATTTTCTCGCTACCCGTTGCTACCCAGGCATCCGGGGCGTAAGGCTTGACCTCACGCTCTATGAACGCCGCGATGCCGCCTTCCTCGGTCAGGGGAATCTGTTCGGTGTCGCGCAGTTCGCTGTCGGATTCATACTCCACCACGCCCGCACTGGTGGCATACAGTCCGTGCAGCAGGTCTTCCTGGGCTTTCTTGTGGATCTTCTTGACGACGGGGTCAGCCTGCTCGTCTCGCTGCGCCAGTTCGTTCTGAAGCAGCTTTTTGTGCTTGGCGGTCAGCTTAAACCCTTCGCGCTTGGCGAAGCGCTCCGCGTGCCCTGAGAAGGTGTTGTAGTTGAGGTGCGGTCCCTCGCCGAGTTCCTGTGCCAGCACCCCAGCCAACTTGGGCAGGTTACGTTCTCCCGCCTCCTCACAAGCCTCTGAGAAGGCTTGCAGACGCTCTGGGGTCAGGTCTACCCGCAGGCGTAGCGGACGCTCCACAGTGACCTTCCAGTAGCCGAAATCGGCATTATTGAAGACTTTGGACTGCTCGCTCTCCTCCAGGCTCAGGAACGCCTCCAGTACACGGTTGGTGTCTCTTGGTCCCAGCTCGCAGTTCTTCTTGCCCAGGTTCTTACGCAGCGGCTGATACCACTCGGTAGCGTCAATCAGCTGCACCTTGCCCCGGCGGTGTTCGGGCTTGCGGTTGGTCAGCACCCAGACGTAGGTGGCGATACCGGTGTTGTAGAACATGTTGAGCGGCAGCGCCACAATCGCTTCCAGCCAGTCGTTCTCGATGATCCAGCGGCGGATGTTGCTCTCGCCCTGTCCAGCGTCGCCCGTAAACAGTGACGAGCCGTTGTGGACACTGGCGATACGGCTGCCCATTGGGGTGCTGTGGATCATCTTGCTGAGCAGGTTCACCATGAACAGCAGCTGTCCATCGCTGGAACGCGTGATCAGCGAGTAGTCACTCTCGCCCCCGTGCTCGATGATGAAGCGGGGATCCTGAATGCCGTCCTTGCCGCCCAGCCGTTCCAGGTCAGTCTTCCAGCTTTTGCCGTAAGGCGGGTTACTCAGCATAAAGTCGAATTCCATGCTGGGAAAGGCGTCGTTGCTGAGCGTGGAGTACTCCGGTCCGCCGACGATGTTATCTGCTGCTTCGCCGTCACCCTTGAGGAGCATGTCTGCCTTAGCGATGGCGTAGGTCTCGCCGTTGATCTCCTGTCCGTACAGGTGCGTGGTGACCTGCTGACCCTGTGCCTCCGCTAGAGCCTTGAGGGTTTCCTCGGCAACGGTGAGCATGCCGCCTGTTCCGCAGGCACCGTCATAGAGCAGGTAGGTGCCGCTCTGAACGTCCTGCGCCACCGGGTCGAAGATGAGGCGCGACATCAGGCGCACCGCGTCACGCGGGGTCCAGTGTTCCCCCGCTTCCTCGTTGTTGTCTTCGTTGAAGCGGCGCACCAGTTCCTCGAACATGGTGCCCATCGCGTGATTGTCCAGACCTGGGAGGCGCACGCTGCCGTCGCCATTCAGTACTGGATAGGGGCTGAGGTTAATTTCGGGTGCCAGGAACTTCTCGATCAGGGTGCCTAGGGCGTCCGAGCGGGAGAGCTTGTTCAGCTGGTTGCGGAACTCGAAGTTCTCCAGAATCTCCTGCACGTTGGGCGAGAAGCCATCCAGGTACGCTTCGAAGTCGGCGCGCAGCTGTTGCTGGTTGGAACGGTGCCGCAGGTCTTTGAGGCTGAAGGGTGAGGTGTTGTAGAAGGCTTCACCCGCTGCGGAGCGGAGCGCCTGGTCCTGCTCGGTGATGCCAGCCTCGTCTAGTGACGCCTTCATCTCGCGGACGGCTTCGCGGTTGGGTTCCAGCACCGCGTCCAAGCGGCGCAGCACCGTCATGGGCAAGATGACATCACGGTACTTGCCCCGGACGTAGAGATCGCGGAGAACATCGTCAGCGATCCCCCAGATGAAGTTGGTCAGCCAGGAGAGTTGGGGACTTTGCATTGTTTCCCATCGTGCCACGAGCATTGCTTCCGGCGCGAGAATATTGCCGATTATGTCAGGACAACGATCATCCTGCGCTTCGGATGCGTAACAAACGGTCCCCTCAGAAGTTGAATCAGCACCGCTGAGCGAAGACGGTACTCTGCGTATAGCGTCTGGAATTTTCCCTCCGCAACGGCTCTATGGTTGAAAGCACTAAATTTTGGTGTACATGAGTCCCTCCTTTCAGGGAGACGAGTAAGGATTTGCCTACATAGTTCTACGCGGTATGTAATGTAGGTAACTGCAGAATGTGACAAAAACTCCTAAAATTAGCGATTGGCGATGGCGACATGAGCGGCGGGTGCGCAAGAACTTACCTCACCATGACCACCTGGGATCCGGAACTCCCCGTTTGAGTACCGCAGCGGAGTGAGCACCGCAGCGACAGCGAGGAGCGCAGGGACGCGAGGAACGGAAAACCATCTGTTCTGGTAGGTGAGTCGGTTGTTCCAATATCGCTTGTATGCGTGCCAGGACTGAGCGCCCACAAGAACAAAACCGTGTTGGGTAGACGGGACGCAGCCGTCTGGTTCCTCCGAGGGAAGCGGTTACTGGCTTAGAGTTCTGCTGCCAACGTTTACCCTGCGTCGTTCGCTACGCTCTCTCCTTGGGCGGGACGGCGTGCAAAGCCCGCCTCTGGACTTCGTCCAGCCCGGATAGGGTTGGAACGCTTGCGGTCAAGTATCAGCAGAATGTAGCAACGTCAGCTTCAAGCAGGCTGGGAGCCAGGGAGCGCTCCGAGGGCTAGATACCTCTGTAATTGCCTCACGAAGCGCACTCTTTTCGAGTAACTGGGACTTGCTGGGAAGAACACAGGGATCGGAGTTCTCACTGGATGGGCGTTGTGCGTACGGCGGTATCCGGTTTCCCTGTGTAGGCATTAGGCAGTAAGTGGTTCTGTCTGGCGAGACGACGGGACGCAGACAGCTTGGCTGCTCGGTGTCCTGTCGTCCTCGACAGACACGGGGGGGTTGTTAAGGGGGGGTGTCTGTCTGTCTAAGTCAGAGGCAAGTGAGTACACGTTACTAGAGCCTCTTTTACCTGCTATCAATTCTCCAGACTTCACGAGATTATCTAGCGATCTGACGAGGGTCCTCTTGCCGACCTCGAAGGTCTCTGTGAATCTAGCTTCCAAATCGCGTGTCGTCTTTGAACCTAACTTCAGCTCTGCTTTGAGCCATGCTTGCCTAGCAGCTTCCTGGTCGGCTTCTTGCGTAGCATCTCCAGCCTTGTCCTTTCTGCGGACGAGTGGATGATCTTTGGCGTCGATAGAGAGGCTTTGGATGTTGCCTAAGCGATGTTTTTCGGGAGAAAGCTCCAAGGTACGAGTAAGCCTGTTCAATTTGAGTTTATATATCTCGTCTGCCAAGCTCTTGATGCGCTGACTCCCGTCGTATTGTTGCTCCCCCTTGTTGGTGTGATGGAGGATAACAATGGCGATAACAAGTTCATGCGCCAAGCGTGAGAGTGGACTCAGGACCATTTCGGCTACAGAGTTGCTATTCATGGCGTTGTCCTTCCCGGTCAAGCTGGCAAGAGAAGAGTAGGAGTCAATGATAACCAGCCCAGCACCTTGTCTGGCTGCCTGCCGAATCAGTTCCTGAATACTCTCAAGGCTTTCAGGATTGTAGAAAGCCTTAACTGGTCCGCGAAGACCTGCTTTTTTCGCCTGTGTCTGGAGTAGCTGCTCGCCCATCTCGAAATCAATCAAGAGAACGTTGGCTTGCTGAGCTTTCCTCCCACAGAATTCTTCACCATTAGCAACTGCGCGTGCCATGTGCAGCATGAGGGCGGTTTTGCCGATACCAGATGGTCCGTAAACGATATTCAGAGTGCCGTTATTGAGAGTTTCCTCAATCAACAGTTCTGGAAGAGGTAACTGCTCCTGATCTTCCCAGGGCACAGCGAAGAGAGAATCCGCTTCTGAGAGTCCTACTCTGCCCTTAAGGGAATCATCGCTGGTAAGTAGCTTCCGGGTGTAGACTAAGTCATCAGACGACTTGACCCCCAACTGACTCCTGAAGACGAAACTCGGCTCCAGCAATTAATGTTTTCGACTGATGTCCTTCCATGTGAGCGCAAACGGTACTTTGCCCTCTGGCATGCTCACCAGGGACTATCCTCCTACAAGATTGCAGGCATGGGTATCCTGACTGCTACCCGCGTACGTCGTGTCATTACCCTTTACCGCGAAGGTGGCCTAGATGCGCTCAAAGAGCGCATCCACCCTGGAAGCAAGAGTCAGATTACGCCTGAGATTGGCGAAGATTTGAAACGGCTGATTGCTCAAGATGACCGAGTGTGGACCGCCAAGACAGTGGGTGAATATCTCGTCCAAGAACATGGCATACACCTCAAACACACGGCTATTACGGACCAGCTCCATAAGCTGGGACTGACTTGGCAGCGTACCCGCTACGTCGTTGCTGGACAAGCTGACCCAGAGGAAAAAGCCAGGTTCAAGGAAAACCTTGAAGTGGTAAAAAGGGGGCCAAGTTCGGCCTCCTGAAACTTCTTTTCCTCGACGAAGCCGCTATTTGGTTGACTCAACCCAATACCTATAGCTGGCGACCTATTCAGCAGCCCCTCCGTGTACCCACGAGTAAAGCTCGTGGTATCCGTGCCCGATTGAACTTAATGGGAGTTGTGGAATATGGGTCTGGAACAGTGTTTTACCGAGAGATAGAGGGAAATACTACAGGTCAGGCCGTTGTGGATTTCATCGAGGTTCTTGCTGCTGATGCGAATCCAGAATGTCCTACGGTTGTCCTTGTGGACCGAGCAAGTGTGCACACTTGCTCGGCAGTGAACCAGCAACGGAAGAGGTGGCAGGACCTCGGTCTCATCATCGCCCATCTCCCCGCCTACAGCCCTGAACTCAATGATATGGAGCCCCAGTGGCGACACCTGAAATATCAAGAGTTGCCAGAACGCCACTACCAGAACAAAACAGATTTGCGAAGGGCAGTTGGTGGAGCCAACTGGGGAATTGCAATATGATGCAATCTACACCTGGAAGCTACTTAATGCTAGACATGCTGCCGAGTGCTGCTGAGGCTCGTGCTGCATCTACGGAAAGCTGAGCTTGGTTGGGTTCATTCATGAAATGCTCCTGTGCCGCAATGCGGCTGAATGGGTACGAAGGAAAAAGTCCCCAGCACGAGGGCTGAGGACTTGGCGGATAACGCGGCTAATCTTTGATTCCAGTCTACAAAGGTTGTCAAGCCCCCCCATTCTCATGATTGAGCCGCTGGCTTGGGTGGGGTTTCAGCCAGGTCAAGCAGGGCGTCCCAGAGGTCGTAGTCACCTTCAAGGAAGGCGATATCGGCAGCGTAAGCAGGGGACCACCAGGTGTTGAGGGGTTGCTCAACGTTGATGACGTCAATGCCACGCTGAGCACGACCTAGGATGCAGTGCTTCTCGACCCAGCGCGGAAGACCGGCTTTGGGCTTCAGGTGGGCATGGAGGCTGGCGGCGGTAACGAAAGGCTGACCCTGATGGAGCCAGCAATGGACAGAGGGAGGAAGGTTATTCATCTCACTCTGGTTTTGTTCATGCTTGCGGTGGGAGTAGGGGGGCAGTCCTACAACCTTGCCGTCACCACGTTGCGGGGTGCGGAGCTTAGACATGGGGGGAGTGGGGGGGGCTATCTACCAGCGGACTCGGCTGTTCTGGCAGGGCATGTTCCTCAAAAAGCAGCGGGGCTCATTCTTTACTTTGGCGGTAACCAGCGTTTTGAGCAGCGTCTGGTGTGCTGAAGCAGTCTTCTGGTGTGGTCTTAGCGTAGTATTTGCCGCTGGGTACATGGAAGATCATGCTGTCCGCGTTTCCCTTGATGGGGAACTCGGGGGGGCAGCTTTTCCCCTGGGGTGCAGCGCGGGTTCCTGCGGGTGGAGCCGACACGCATTCGGGATCTTCCTGGTCGGTCTTTCCGTCGTAATCGTTGTCGAAGGCGTCCTGGCAGGCGTAGCCGGATTCGGTGCCTTCCGGTCTGGGATTGATGGTCAGGTAGGTCTCGGGAATACTGCTCCACATCTCCTCAAAGCCAGCGTTGTACTGCTCTGCGAAGGCAGGTACATCCCGCAGGAACAGCGTGTTCTCGTCGTTGCGGTACTGTCCCGCCGAAGTCCAGTTCATGGAGCCGATGATGAGGTGCTTCCCGTCGATGCTGGCAGCCTTCGCATGCATCTTTCCGCCCCAGTTCTCGACCTTGACTTGTGCGCCCGCTGAGCGCAGCAGTTCATGCTTGGTGTACTCGTTCTGTGCAGCGGTGGCGTCCATGATGATGCGCACCTTGACACCCCTGTCCAGGGCTCCAAGCAGCGCGCCAGCCACGTCTTTGCTGGTCAGGTAGAAGATGGTGATGTTGATCTCCCGTTGCGCCTCATCCAGCCACGTCACCACCTGATTCATCGCGCTGTCCTGAGGAGAGAACAGGACTTGAGCGGTCCCGCCTGCTGGCAGCTGCACGATTCGTCTGCTCGACACCTGCTTCTCGCGGTGAGCCTTCCCGTTATAAAGCTGCTCAAACTCTGTGGTGTATGCCTCAGCCAGTTCTGGCAACTTGCCCTGGAAGACAACATTGGCGTTGTACCCTCCCACGTCGCTGTCACTAATGTTGGCGGAGCCTGTCCAGACGGTGTGACCATCCATCACGAAGAACTTGTTGTGCATGATGTCGCCCTCAAAGCCGATGGGTTCGGCAGACGCCTGTCCCAGCTCGTAGCGCACCCCGCCCACGGTTTGCTGGAAGCAGGAGAGCGGTCCCTCGTGGTCCGCTGGGCGCTCACACTTGGTTGAGCCGCTACTCTCCTCGCGCTTACCGGCTGTGCGCTGGTCGGTGGCTTGATCGGTGCGGATATTTTTCAGCGCTTGCATCAGCGCGGGCGTATCACTGTAATAGTTCTTGCCGTGGATGTCGGCGTCCACCACGCCACGTACCCGAACGCCACGCGCCTGCGCCTGCACCAGAGCGTCCAGAACCTCCTTCTGACCACGTAGCCCGTAGATGGCGAAGTCGATGCTGCTCTGCGAAGCGTTGATCGCTTCTACGAGTGAGCGGCACATCGGCTGGTCACAGTGGAGGTTGGGGGTGCTGGTCGCGAGTGGCGTATGGACGAAGATCTGCACCTGGGGTACTAAGGAAGCGCTGGCAGTCTGCGGAAGGTAGCCTTTGAGCAGCAGAAAGCCGGACATAAACAGCAGGACCGTCAGCAGGGCAGGGAACAGCGGTTTCACGTTCTTCAAGGTAGCGAGAGGCGGAGGCGGCTGCATCCAATTCAGCTTGGGCATCTTCAAGTGCCGTCCAGTCGTTCCTGAAATCTGCGTACCGGTCACGCTTGCCCAGGTAAACCTCGCTGGGAAGGTGCTGGCTGGAGAGGAAATAGATATCCGGCTCGCGCTCATCTGGGTAGAGAGCGACCAGCGCCACGTACTCGCAGTCTGCGGCATAGTCCTTGTGGTAGCTGTAGCGCCCGTGGAAGCTCTGCCGGGTTTCGTGCAGGCAGAAGCGCCAAGTGCCCTTGGCGTGCTGCATGCTGGTCTTCACATCGATTCGCTGACCTGCGATGTACAGGTCGTAGCTGTCTCCTGAACGCCTGCGCCACTGTGTGGTCAGACCGCGCCTACGAGCTTCGGCTTCAAGCAGCCGTTCCCCTAAGGCACCTGTCTGAGCAGGCGGGTAGTTGGTCGCCAGCCCCAACCGTTTGCGTTGACGTTTGACGGTGGCGAGGCTGACGCCCGCTGCACTGGCAATCTGGTGGTCCAGTGCGCCACGGGCATGAGCATCTGTGATGGCTTGAATCTGGGTTTCGGTGATGGACATACTTCCTCCAGACGCGCTCACAGCGAGGGCTGTATCTGGAAGGGGAGAGGTTACGGGTGTGTTGCGGTAGGGCTGTTGCGCCGAACAAGAGCACCCCAGCCGTTTGAGACTGGGGTGTGGGGCAGGTTGATTTGCTGGACGTTCTGGATGTTAGAGGGGCGCGTCTTCTGTATCTCCAGTAGAGCATGCCGCTGTGGGCAATCTGAGTTCGGTAGCTCAATTTTGAACGGAACTGCGCGTCATGCCTCTGAGCCACCACTCCAGACTTCGTGAGGTGATGCGGTCAAGAGCATGATGGTCTCCTGTGGCAGCTTGCTGAAGGTCGAGCAGCAGTTGCTGGAGATATGTCTGCTCCAGGTGCAGCGGGAAATCGGGAAATGGGTAGGACCGCAGTATCCCTTCGGTGGCGCTGGCAGGCAGATGGAGAAAATCAAGCGGTGCAGAACCCACCCGCGCATGGCTCCAGTCCCAGATGCCCAGAAGCTCGTCCTCCTCGTCCAGGATCAGGCGGTCTGGGGTCAGCTTGCCGTGAAGATTGACGACTGGCTCAGCGGATAGCTCGCTCCTGAGCATCTCCAGGATGTTGCCCAACAGGGTGGCTGTTTCGGCAGAGAGAACACCATCTTTACGCAGCGTGACCAGGACAGAGCCAGGCTCAGGCAGCCGCCGTTCTGGAGAGGCGAAGATGGCATCAGCCTGATGAAGCTTCTGCAGGTATGCTCCGACCTGCTCCCAGACTTCATCAGGTTCTTCGGCGGTGCCGTAACGCCAGATCCCACTAGGATTATCGACTGGAGCTTGCAGACTGGTGGTCAGGGGTGAGGCTTCACCGCCCTCATAGAACTCCAGCAGGATAGGTACACTCAGGTCCAGCTGCGCAAGTTTAGGCAGCAGGTCTGCTTCTCGCCTCAGTCGTTTGGCGGCAGTGGACTCAGGTTGCGCGTAACGCAGCATGAAGTCTTCGCCTCTTAGCAGCCCTGGCTCTTCCGTGGGAGCGTTTTGAATCCATTCCACGGCAGCGTAAATGTTCGGTCGGTTCATAGGCGGTCTCCTGGTGAGTAGCGCAGGTGAGCCGCCCGCAGGTCGTCATCCAGGAAGGTCACGTAGCGACGGGTCATATCGAGGCTGCTGTGCCCCAGAATCTGCTGCAGGGTGAACACGTCGCCCCCGTTGCGTAGGAACTCCACCGCGAAGCCACGGCGAAAGGCGTGCGGGGCGCACTCGGCACGCTCACGTCCGACCAGCCGGGTCAGCTTGTGGAGGCGGATGGTCATGCCACTTTTGGTCAAGGGTCGCCCCATGCGGTTTACGAAGACCGCCTGGATGCGGTCATGCAGTGGCTTGCGTTCGCGCCGTAGGTATACCTTGAGGGCAAGCATGCTGTTGGCTCCGATAGGTACGAAGCGTTCCTTATCACCCTTGCCAGTCACGCGCAGTAACCCCTTTTCCAGAAGCAGGTCGTCCAGTTGCAGGTTCGCCACCTCCTGAATGCGCAGTCCGGTATCAAACATCAGCATCAGCAGCGCAGTGTCGCGCTTGGGCTGGTCCAGCTGGCTGCTGACTTTGACGAGTTCTTTGACCTGTTGGGGTGTGACGGTAGGCAGCCGCCTGCGGGCAACACTTGGCATCTCCAGCCGTTTGACCGGGTTGTGGTCCAGCAGGTCTTCACGCTCTGCCCAGTTGAATAGCGCTCTGAGGGCACGTGCATGAGCATGGACACCTCCAGGAGCGAGACCGCTTTCCTCAAGGTGACGCAGGAAGAGCCGCAGGTGACGGATGGTGAGCTGCTCAGCCTGCTCGGGTAGCTGGTGCTCTTTCACGAAACGGCTGAAGACGCGCTGGGTGGTGCGGTAGAAAACGATGGTCTTCTCACTGCGCCGCCTTGCCCGCAGGTGCAGGTAGAAGTCCTGCCAGAGTTCGTCAGTGGTCATCTTGGACCTCCTTCTGACGACATCTTCGTAACCCCTGGAGAGCATCCGACCAAGTGAGTTTCGCTCAAACTCATTCTCTGGGAGAAAATAAAAGAACCCCGTCCTAGACGGGGCTTCTCTTTTCTGGCTCGGCAGGTTGGGGTCGAACCAACGACCGTCCGATTAACAGTCGGATGCTCTGCCACTGAGCTACTGCCGAATATGTACACCTTTTCAGGCGCGAAAAGAAGAGTAACATAGCCCCCGCATCCTTGCAAGCCCTCTGCTAGAGCAAACAAGTCCGCTCTCACATCACCTTCATGCGGCCAGGCGGCCAAGCCGTCATGATGACGGGGATGCAATGGCACAAGCTCACTGGTAGTGCAGCGCTGACCCTGACCCTGCTGGGTGGCCCAGCGGCTCAGGCGCTGACTTTGCAGCAGATCAGGGGCGACCTGACCACCTACACGGTGGCCACGGTGGACCTGCGCCGCGATGACTTGCGGCTTCACTGGATCAACCCGACCACGGGGCAGCCTTACCTGACCTTCGCACAATTGCGTGAGCGTCTGCGCAAGGAAGGCGACCGGGCGCTGTTCTTGACCAACAGCGGGATTTACGCGCCTGGCTACCGTCCCTTGGGGCTGCATGTTGAAGGGGGCGAGGAATTGATCCCGCCTAACTTTGCCCGGACGGGTGGCAACTTCGCGCTGCTTCCCAACGGAGTGTTCTGGGTCAAGGGTGACCAAGCAGGCATAAGTGAAACGGCAGAATATGTGTCCCAGAAGCTGCAGCCGGATTACGCCACACAGTCGGGGCCGCTGCTGCTGCGCCGGGGCAACATCCATCCGTCGTTTAACAAGGGCAGCTCGTCCTTCAAGGTTCGCAGTGGGGTGGGCGTATGCAGTGACGGGCGGGTACGGTTTGCGGTGAGTAATGCGCCTGTGAACTTCTATGCCTTTGCTGTGTTTTACCGCGATACCCTGCACTGCCCTGACGCCCTGTATCTGGACGGCAGCATCAGCGCTTACGCCGTGCCAGCAACCAATACCCAGCTGGCCAACTTTGCCGGAATCTGGAGTGTGACTCAGCCGCTGCCGCAGGCCAGTCCGTAGGCGGGGTATCCTGCGGCATGACCGACAACCCCAAAGGTGAGCTGATTGCCCGGCTGAGTGCTGAAGGCCGTCCGCCCGAATTCCGGGTTGAGGAAAGTGGGCCGCCCCACGCCCCTTCGTTTCAGGCTCAGGTCTGGAGCGGCGGTGAGGTTCTGGGACATGGGCGAGGCAGCAGCAAGCGCGAGGCTGAGCGGCTGGCTGCTGAGGAGGCGCTGGGTCGCCAGTCCCCTGACACGGGCATTGGAGCAGTGATGCCCGCCTCGTGGCCGATCTATCCCGGTGTGCTGGCCGAAGCCTTGGCGGTGGCTGACGAACGCGCTGCTCTGGACGCCCCACTCCCCCAGGTGGCCGCTGACGCTGCGGGCCTATACCGCGAACTCCTGGCACAGCTCGGCCATCAGCCCGGTTCCGAGCCTGAGAAGCAGTGAAGGGAGCCGACGCTGAGGACCGTGCCGCCCGCTATCTGAGCTCTCTGGGCCGTGAAGTGGTGGCGCGCAACTACCGGATTCCTGGCGGCGAGATTGACCTGATTACCCGCGATGGGGACACCCTGATCTTTACGGAAGTGCGTCACCGCCGTCAGGCTCACTACGGCAGTGCGGCTGAAAGTGTCACCCCACGTAAGCTGGCGTTGATGCACCGTGCGGCCCTGACCTATCTGACGCGTGAGCTGGGCCGTGACGACCTGCCCTGCCGCCTGGAAGTGCTCACGATTGATGGCCATGTTGAAGGCGGCCAACTGCAACTGATTCCCTTGGAGGGGTAGTTGCTAGCGCTGGTAGTTTGCTATGAAGGCTTGCAGCAATCCCAATCCTTGCGCGTGGCTGTGGGGGTCCACCCATTCGTCCTCACGGTGCGCATGGCCGCCCCGGTACACCCCCAGCGACAGCGTGGGCAGGCCGTAGGGAGCCGCCGCATTCGCGTCGGTGGAACTGGCCGCTTCGCGTAGGGTGACGCCCACTCGCTGAGCGGCAGCGTGGGCCAGGGGCAGCAATTCACGGGTGTTCAGGAGGCCGCCGGGACGGTCCCCGACCCGTTCCAGGTCCAGCCGCACGCCCACCCGGCGGGCCGCGCCGTGCAGAGTTGCCACCGCCTGATGGTCCAGTTCCTGCAGTTCCTGGCTGCCCAATGAGCGCAGGTCCAGCAGCAGTGATGCCTGCGCCGCAATCGAGTTGACCGAGCTGCCGCCTGAAACGACACCCACATTCAGGGTGGTGCGTGGCTGGGTGGGCCGGGGCAGGGCGTACAGGTCACGCACTGCTTCTCCCAGAGCATGCACGGCGCTGGGAACAGCTTCGCCCCAGGAGTGGCCCCCCCCCCCATGAAAAGTGGCCTGATAACGCCGTACCCCCACGGCCTGCGTGACCACCGATCCCAGATAACCGTCTACTGCTACAAAGGCCCCCAGCTCACGGGCATGTTCGGCCAGTAGATATTTGGCCCCACGCAGATCACCCAGACCTTCCTCGCCCACATTCGCAGCCACCCAGAGTGGGGCACGTAGGGTGCGGTGGTCCAGGTCACGCAGCAGCGCCGTCAGCACGGCCAGACTGGACGAATTGTCGCCCAGGCCAGGGCCAGACCAGCGCTCTACTTGCTGCTGGACGCGCACATCGGTCTGGGCTGGGAAGACGGTGTCCAGGTGTGAGGCCAGCATCAGTGGTCCACGCCCACTTGCCCCGGCGCTGGGAGGATCAATCTTGACCAGCACGTTGCCCACCGCGTCCGTCTGAGGGTGATACCCCAGGTCGCGCCATAGTTGCGTGATCAGGCTGGCCCGTGCGCCTTCTGCAAAGGTCGGGGCCGGGGTCTGTGCGATCCGGACGAGAAACTCAAGCGGCATGTTCTGCCGAGTGTACCCCGCGCACGCTGAATTCCAGCAAAAACCCCCGTGCCTATGCGGGTACGGGAGTCAGATCAGGTGGCTGGGCTGGCTTGAGCGGGCTTACTTGTTACGCAGGACTGAAGAACCGATCACGGCAGCTAGACCCACCAGACCGGCTTTAGCCAGCGGGCTGCTCAGCGCTCCACCTTCATCAAAAGCGGCTTCCAGCGGGCTCTTGCCGTTCTGATCCGGGGCCTGGGCCGTCTTGGTGTAGGCGTCGATCAGGTCGCGGTCGTCGTCAGTGTCCACTTTCTGCACGGGGTTGCTGGGGCTGCGGACAATGGCGTCGCCCATCTGGCGGCGGTCGTCTTTGCTCAGGCCGCCCATGTACTCGCGCATGACACTTTCGCGCTCCTCAGGGGAGGCGCTTTGCAGGTAGTCGCGCACATAAGCAGCAGCTTCCTGGCTGCTCACCACGCCGTCATGGTTGGTGTCACGGGGGTCGCCAGCGCCGCCCAGTGAAGCCATTTTCTCGTGAATCTCGCGTTGCAGGTCTTTGAACATCGTCATAATTGAAACCTCCTTGGGTGAATTACATTCAGGCTAGGTAGCCCCATGCTTGGCCATATGAGAATTCACCCCAGCCAGGTTCAAAAATGAAGGGTTACACCAGAGATCCGCAGGAATGCGTTATTTGCGCTGAACCCGGAACCGCCGCGCCATGCGTTCTTGGCGTATCGCTGCTTCTTGCAAGTCGGCAGTGTTGACCTCCTCAATGGTCACGAAGGCCTTGGGATAGACTTCCTCAATCAGCCGCAGCACCTTGGAAGACTGCTTGCGCGGAATCACGCTGAACAGGACCCGCACGTCGCCGTCACGCCCGGAACCGTTCAGGGCCGTAACGTAATATCCGGCACTGCGCAGGGCCGCTGCTACGTCCGGTGCATTGACCGGGACAAAGGCGCGCATGACCACCTTGCCCACCGCCAGCCACTGTTCGATCCAGGCGCCGACCAACGTACCGGCGGCGTAGCCCCCAGCGTAGGCCACGAACTGCACCGGGCTTTCGAGGTTGCCCAGCACCTGCGCTGCCGCCACCAGCCAGATCAGCGACTCGAAAAAACTGAGCACCGCCGCCAAGTTGCGCCGCCCACGCACGATCATGCCGATACGTAGCGTGCCTAGCGATACGTCTATGATCCGCAGGCTGAAAATCATCAGGGCGTTAAGGAGGAGGGCAGTCGAAAGCTCCATACGCCCCGCAGGCTAACGCGTGAGTGCTCACAGGGCTATATCCAGGGGAGGGGCATAGGGAGGACGGCAGCATCAGCGGTGTGTCAGGCCCAGCGTGGCATAGTAAGAGGCCATGACGGACCCGCGCCCCAACCGCCCGCAGAATCCGGCTCAGGGGACCACGCCGGACCTGACGGCCAACGTGACCACCCACGCCCAGAACCCCGCTGCGCGCAATCCGGCCAAGAGCGCGGTGCCGCAGACCATCCGCGACCTGATCTTCACGCTGATCATTCCGATTGCGATTCTCAGCCCCGACCTACTTGGCAGCGGCTTTTCGGCGGCAGATGATCTGTTTGGCGGAGACACGGCGGGCAATGTCCGCGCTTATCTCGCTGCTGCGCTGGTTCCGGTTGCCTACGTCGCCTGGGACCTGATCAAAAACCGCAATGTCAGCCCGGTGGCCCTGCTGGGCGGCGCTGGGGCACTGGTGGGTGGGGCGCTGGCTTTCTGGTACGTGGACGGCTTCTGGTACGCCATTAAAGACAGTGCGCGGTCCTATCTGCTGGGCCTGGCATTTTTGATCAGTGCGGGCACGCGCCTCCCGCTGTTCCGTATCTTTATGGACGCAGCCAGTCTGAGCGAAAGCCCCGAAAACCGCGCCCTGTCGCAGCGGGCGATGCATGATCCGGCCATTCACCGCGCCGTGGTTCATGGCACCATCGTCTTTGCGCTGGTGGACATTGTGAGCGGCATCATGAACTCGGTGGTGAACTACGGCCAGGTCGTCGCCAAATTTGGCACCGACGACTTCAACGCTCAGGTGGCGCACGTGAATGCCATCATGCGCGTGCCCAGCATGCTGATCAGTCTGGTGGGGGTAGGCTTGGCCTTCTGGCTGCTGCACCGTGCGGCCGTGGCCCGCTTCGGCCCCGGCGCCAGCCTGTTCGAGCCGTCCACGCTGGCCGGAAAAGTGGACGCTCCTGTTGCTGCGCCCCGGCAGGGCTGACGTTCCTTGCTGCGCCTGATGCTGCTGGGCCTGTTGGCTGGCATTTTCTTCAGCTCTACCTTTGTCCTCAATGAAATGATCAGTAGCCAGGGGGCCACTGGTTCTGGTCGGCCAGCCTGCGTTATGTCTTTATGTTGCTGCTGCTTTCGGGGCTGGTTGCCCTGCAAGGTGGTCTTGGCCGGCTGCGCGAGCTGTGGGCACTGTTCTGGCGGCAGCCGGGATTCTGGACCCTGGCGGGCAGCGTGGGCTTTAGGGCCTTTTACGCCTTAGTTTGTTTCAGCGCGGCCTATGCCAGTGGCTGGGTGGTGGCTGCCACTTTCCAGTTCACAGTGGTGGCCAGCCTGCTGGTGCTGGCGCTGTTTGGGCAGCGCTTTCCACGCCGGGTGATGCTCTACGCGGTTCTGGTCTTTGCGGGGGTGTGCCTGGTCAACTTCTCCGAGCTGCATGGACGGCCCAGCGTCGGCATCTCCGACCTGTTGCTGGGCGCAGTTCCGGCCCTGATCGCGGCCTTTTGCTACCCGCTGGGCAACCAGTTGGTGTGGCAGGCCAACCGGCCTCCGTCAGCCCAGGCCCCACGCTGGGCAGCGCGCCTGCCGCACCTGAACGATGGACTGCTGGGCATCGCCCTGGTGATGCTGGGGTTGTGGCTGTTTACCCGGCGTCTGGCCTGAGCGCTGCTG
This sequence comes from Deinococcus radiophilus, assembly GCF_020889625.1. Classification (GTDB taxonomy): domain Bacteria; phylum Deinococcota; class Deinococci; order Deinococcales; family Deinococcaceae; genus Deinococcus; species Deinococcus radiophilus. The sequence continues at coordinate 1,744,599 of NZ_CP086380.1, read as the reverse complement.
GCTGTTACCAGTCGCTCAGGTTCTTGGCCTTACGCTTCTGGTACGCTCCGGTCATCAGTTCGGCCACGTACTCACGCACGAACGGCATATCGCTGGCTTCGGCAGCAGCCACTTCGGCGGCGCGGTCATACGGCACCCGCACGAAGCAGGCCGCGTAACCCGGCTGGCTGAAGTCCAGCAGCAGATAAGAGGGCAGCACGCTATCCAGCGGATTACCCACCGAGCCGCAGTTCAGCATGGGGCGGCCTTCCACATCCAGCAGTAGGGTTTCGTGAATGTCTGCGAACACCAGCGCGTCGGCATAGTTCATCAGGCCCAGCTCCGGTTGGGGCGTGAAGTTGTCCAGCTGCTCGGACAGGCTGGAGTGGGGATACAGCTTGTGAAACACCCCCCGGCTACTGGCATGCACAAAGCGCCAGCACAGGCCGCCAAAGTCTTCCTCGATGCCGAACGGCAGGGTTTCGAGGTATTTGAGATCCGCTGGACGCAGCTTGGAGCGCGGCCAGAGGTCCTGTGGGCGGTGACTGGCTCCGGCGACGCGGGCGTCCCAGTTGCCCTGAATCACCCGGCTGGCGTACTCCTGAGTCCAGTCCACCACCGCCTGCGGGCGTGGCCCCTTACCGACCAGGTCCCCCAGCACCCAGATGTCACTGATTCCCCGCCGCTGAATATCTGCGTGAACCGCCAGCGTCGCCTCCAAGTTGGCGTGCAGGTCGGCGATCACGGCGAGGCGGGTCATGGCAGGCAGTGTAGAGCATTTGTCAAATTGTGCGCTGCAGCTTGGGACAATGGACAGGTCGCAAGGCCAGATGGTTGCTGCTTGAGCGATTCTTCATGGCGAAGCCAACGGCAGAAGGATTGAAAACATCTGTTGCCGTTGGCTTGCGCCGCGTCTTACTGCTCTGCGGCCAGCGCCCCGTACTTGCCTTTGAAATACAGCAGTGGGGCCTCGTCCGAGTATTCGGTGGAGGTGATCAGACCCAGGAAGAGGGTGTGGTCGCCGCCGTCCATCACTTGGTATTTGCGGCAGACCACCGAAGCCACCGTGCCGCCCAGCACCGGGAAGCCGGCCTGCTCACGCCAGGGCACGTCCTCCTCGGGGCCGGGGCGTCCGGCGAAATGGTTGCTGAGGTGGGCCTGACTCTGGGCCAGCAGATTCACGCTGAATTGCTCCACATCGTCCGCCAGCAGGATGTCGTGCATCCGGGCGCGGCGGTCCACCGAAATCAGGATCAGCGGTGGGTTCATGCTGACCGACACAAAGGCGCTGGCGGTCATGCCGTGTACGCTGCCGTCAGTGGTGCGGGCGGTGATCACGGTCACACCGCTGGCGAAGCGGCCCAGGGTGTAGCGGAAGTCCTCTGCGCCGATGCCCTCTGCGGGGGCGGGGTGGTTTGGCTGTGTCATGTGGCCCAGTGTAGCGGCAGATCGTCTAGGCCAGAGTCGCCGCCGGGCCGGGTTGTCCCGTTCTCCTGGCCCGGCGTTCTCCTGACCCGGCACTGAGGAGTATGCTGCGCATATCACCACACTGAATGCCCCAGGCGGGCATCCGGACTGGAGCGCTCAGGCAGCGTTTCAGGCGTCCGCTGCCTTCTTCCTGTGGCCTTCGGTGCCGTCCGGCGGCAACCAAGGGCTGCGCCACAGCAGCGCTGCCGGACCCCCGGAAAGGTTGAGTGATGCCTGCTATGCCAAACCGAGTTGTCAGTCTGGTCGGCCATAGCGGCGTGGGTAAAACCACGCTGACCGAAGCCCTGCTCCACCGCAGCGGCACCATACCCCGCATGGGCCGTGTGGAGGACGGCACGACCCAGAGCGATTACAGCGATGTAGAACACCAACACGGCTTTTCGGTGCGGACCACTGTGCTGCGCCTGAACCACGAAGGCGTGGCCATGACGCTGCTGGACACGCCAGGCTATTCGGACTTCGTGCGGGAGATTCGTGGGGGGATTCGTGCTGCCGACAGCGTGTTGGTCATGGTCGGGGCCGGGTCCAGTGTCGAGGTCGGCACCGAGCGGGTCTGGCGGATGGCCGACCTGTTCGGGATGCCGCGCATCGTGGCCGTCAACAAGATGGACCGCGAGCGCGCCCACTTTGCGGCGGCGCTGGCCGATCTGCGTGCCAGCTTGCCGGGTCCAGTGGCGGCGGCGTTCTGGCCGAGTGGCGAGGGAGAGGAGTTCCGGGAGCTGATCAACGTGCTGACGGTAGACCCGGGGTCGCTGAGCAGTGACCTGCGCCCTGCCGTGGCCGAGGCCCGCACTGCCCTGCTCGACACCATCGTCGAGCAGGATGACGCGCTGATGAACCGTTATCTGGAAGGCGAGGAAATCAGCGGCGAGGAGTTGTACCAGACCTTTCTGGCAGCGGTCCATGCGGGCCGCATCTACCCAGTGCTGCCGGTCAGCGCCGAAACCGGGGTGGGATTGGACGAACTGCTGCACCTGATGGTGGGAGGCCTGCGCTCGGCGCGGGAGCGGGGGCCACTGGAAGGTCTGGACGGTCAGACCCGCGACCCCAGCCCTGAAGCCCCGGTCAGCGCCCGCGTGTGGCGGGTCAGCGTAGATCCCTTTGTAGGCAAGGTGGCTTATCTGCGGGTCTGGAGCGGCATACTGAAGGCCGGGGACATCCTGCAAAACACCACCCGGGGCGAAGAAGTCCGGCTGGCCCACCTGTATATGCCGAGCGGTAGGGACCTGACCGAAGTCCCGGAGCTGCGGGCCGGAATGATCGGGGCCGTGACCAAGCTGGACGGTCTGCATACCGGCGACACGCTGGCTGACCCTCAGCACCCTATCGAATACGCCAGCCTGCCGCTGCCAGACCCGGTCTATATCCGCGCGCTGCACCCGCGTAGCCGCAGCGACGAGGACCGCCTGGGGGACGCGCTGGGCAAGTTGCTGGAAGAAGACCCCACCCTGTATTCCTCGCGTGAGGAGCAGACCGGCGAACTGTTGCTGGGCGGCATGGGCGAGATGCACCTGAATATTGCCGCCGAACGGTTGGCCGCGCTGAACGTGAATGTGGACCTGCGTGCGCCGCAGATTCCCTACCGCGAAACCATTCGCCGCCGCGCCCAGGCGCAGGGCAAGCACAAGAAGCAGTCTGGGGGCCACGGGCAGTACGGGGACTGCACGGTCCGTATTCAGCCGGGTGAAGGCTACCGCTTCAGCAGCGAAGTGGTAGGTGGCACCATTCCCAGCAAGTACCTACCTAGCATTGAGAAAGGCGTGCAGGACGCTCTGGGCCGCGGTAGCCTGGGGGGCTTCCCGGTGCAGGACGTTTATATCGCTGTGCTGGAAGGCAGCCATCACGAGGTGGACAGCTCGGACTTGGCCTTTCAACTGGCCGGAGCACTGGCGCTGAAAAATGCCCTGGAGGAAGCGGGGCCGGTGCTGCTGGAGCCGGTGCAGCTATTGCGGGTGCGGGTGCCCGCCAGCTTCACTGGCGACATCATGAGCGACTTGCAGGCGCGGCGTGGACGCGTGCAGGGCCTGGAACCCGAAGGCAGCGTGGTGGTGATCAGCGCCGCAGTGCCTCAGCGCGAAATGCAGGACTACAATGCGGCCCTGCGGAGCCTGACCGGAGACCGGGGCGGCTACTCACTACGCCACCACGGTTATCAGGAGTTGCCGGGCGCACTGGCCCAGCAAGTGCTTGAAGAACGCCGGAGACAATTGGCCGAAGCGTAGCGAACGCGGCTAGGATGGGGCATGACCCTGTTCTGGCCCGACCCCGCTGCCCTTGAGGCTGACTTGCTGACCCTGGCCGCCCTCGAATCGCCCTCGGGCGACGCGGCGGCCATTGGGCAGGTGATGGCGGTGCTGGAGGGCTGGGCGCGTGAATTGGGTGGCGAGACGCAAACCCTTTCCGGCGGCACCCGGCGCTTCGCTTTTGGGGTGGACGGCCAGGCCTCGCCTCTCCTGATCCTGGCCCACGCCGACACGGTCTGGCCGCAGGGCACGCTGGCGCAGATGCCACTGCGAAAGGATGCGGAGCGGCTGTATGGCCCCGGCGTCTACGACATGAAAGCCGGATTGGTGGGAGGCTTTCACGCGCTGCGGGCGCTTGGGGGAGAGTGGCCTGCCGGTGGTGTGGTGTTGCTGGTCACGCCAGATGAGGAGGTGGGTAGTCCGTCCAGCCGGGGGCACATTGAGGCCGAAGCCCACGCTGCTCGCGCCGCGCTGGTGCCGGAGCCGCCCGTGGGGGAGGGCAGCGCCGAACATGCCCACGCCCTCAAGACGGGACGCAAGGGCGTGATAGACGCTGCCGTGACCCTGACAGGCCGCGCGGCTCACGCAGGCAACGAGCCGGAGCGGGGCTCAAGCGCCGTCGCCGCCGCTGCCGAGCTGATCGGGCGCATTGAGGCGGTGGCCCGGCCTGAGCTGGGGACCACCGTGCTGGTCACACAGATCGCTGGCGGTACGGCCAGCAACGTGGTCCCCGCCGAGTGCCGTCTCACGCTGGATGTGCGGGTGTCGCAAGCGGGCGAGGACGAGCGGGTGCTGCGTGAGCTGGCAGCACTGACCCCAGCAGACTCGCGGGTGCAGGCCGACTGGCACCTGAGCGTGAACCGCCCACCTTTTCCCCGCAACGCTGAGACATTGGCGCTGTTCGCGCAGGCCCAGGCCGCCGCGCAGGAGTTGGGGTTCACACTCACCGAAACGTCGGTAGGGGGTGGCAGCGACGGCAACTTTACGGCCCCGCTGTGCCCCACGTTGGACGGGCTGGGCGCTCCCGGTGACGGAGCACACGCGGCCCATGAGCATATTCGCCTGGACCTCTGGACAGAGCGGGTGGCCCTGCTGACCGCCTTGCTGCGGCGGCTGTAACGGGTGCAAATATGCTGGGCGGCCGAGCATGCGTGACTCACTCTGTTCGCGGGAGCAATTCTGCCATCATAAAATCCATGACCACCCCTTCAACTCCCCAGGCCCCCACCCCCAAAGTCGGCGTGGTGATGGGCAGCCGCTCGGATTTCGAGACCATGCAGGGCGCACTGGACCTGCTGGCCCAGCTGAATATTCCTTACGAGGTGCGCGTGCTCTCGGCCCACCGCACGCCGCACCTCCTGACCAGTTACGCGGCCCGCGCCGAGCGACTGAACCTGAGCTGCATCATCGCCGGGGCAGGCGGCGCAGCCCACCTACCGGGGATGCTGGCGGCCTTTACTCGTGTGCCGGTGCTGGGCGTTCCAGTCCAGAGCCGGGCGCTGAGCGGCCAGGACAGCTTGCTGAGCATCGTGCAGATGCCTGCCGGGGTGCCGGTGGCGACTTTTGCCATCGGGCAGGCGGGGGCCAAGAATGCCGCCCTGTTCGCGGCGGCGTTGCTGGCGACCACCGACGACGCCGTGCGGGCTGCGCTGGACGAGTTCCGGGCTACGCAGACCCAGGCCGTGCTGGACGACCCCCACTTCGACGGCCACCCTCAGGCGGGCGCGCAATGAGCGACACTTTTTCTCCCCGGACCCTGGGCATTCTGGGCGGCGGTCAGCTGGCGCAGATGCTGGCGCTGGCCGCCATTCCGCTGGGGGTGCGGGTGGTGGCGCTGGAACCGGACCCCCAGGCCGGGGCGCGGCTGTGTGCCGAGCATCTGTGTGTCCCTTACACCGACCCGGCGGGTTTGGCCCGGCTGGCGAAATGCGACGCGGTGACACTGGAATTTGAAAATGTGCCGCTGGAAGCGCTGGACTTTCTCGAAGGCCGCGTGCCGGTGCGCCCTGGCCGGGGCCTGCTGGCCCATTCCAAGCACCGCGCCCGTGAAAAAGAAGGACTGCGGGCGGCGGGCGCGGGCACGGCGGATTTTGCGGTGATTGAGGCTGAAAGCGACCTGGCAGGCGCACTAGCGCAACTCGGCGGTCAAGGCATCCTCAAGACTTCCGAGCTGGGCTACGACGGTAAAGGCCAGCGCCGCGTCCAATCGGACGCCGAGCTGCGGGCCGCCTGGGACGACCTGGGCCGGGTGCCCTGCGTGCTGGAAGGGCTGGTCCCGTTTACCCGTGAGGTCAGCCTGGGGGTGGCCCGCACCGCGTCCGGCAACCTGGCCTTTGGGCCGCTGGTAGAAAATGTCCACCGTGACGGCATCCTGCGGACCTCGGTATATACCGGCGGCGACCAGCGGGCCGAGGCACAGGCCCGCGAGATTGCCCGCGCGGTGGCCGAGGCCTGGGGCCTGGAAGGGCTGATGACGCTTGAATTCTTCGAGCTGCCCGGCGGTGAACTGCTGGTGAATGAGGTGGCGCCCCGCGTCCACAACTCGGGCCACCTGACCCAGGACGGCGGCGGTGTCAGCCAGTTTGCGGCGCAGGTGCGGGCGGTGCTGGGCCTGCCGCTGCAAGGGTGGAAACCGCCCCTGCCTACCGCCATGGTGAATGTGGTGGGCGTAGACGGTCTAGACGGTCAAGCTCTGGAACCGGACTGGGGAGCTATCGACGCGCTGCCGGGTACCCAGATTCACCTGTACCACAAGGCCCACCGCCAAGGGCGCAAGCTGGGCCACGTCAACCTGACGGCCCCCGACGCCGAGACGCTGCGCTCACGGCTGGCCGAGCTGGAGCGGCTGATTCCTTAAATTCTCTGGCGTGCTGTAGCTGGATATACAGAGGCATCCCCTCACTTTCAGTTCGGTGGTGCGCCCCTAAACCATCCCGCCACCACGTCCGGCTGTTGGGGCGTCAGGTAGTACGTCTTGCCCTCATGTGTCAGCAGCAGCGCCTGCGCGGGGCGGTGGTCGGTCGCGGCGGCCTGCACCCGGCCTGAGGGATGGGCGTTGCTCGCAAAGGTTCCAGTGTGGTAGCCGGGGATGGACGAGCCGAACAGCCGCATCCCCAGTGCCTCACGGGTCACGCTGGCCTGCGTGTCATCTAGCGGAAAGCGGGTGTGACCCAGGCCGGTGTGGACCACCAGGGCGTCACCGTCCAGCCGGTAGCGTATGGCTGGTGGACGGAGCAGGAACCAGACAATAGGCAGCACCGGCAGGAGGATCAGCAGCGACAGTGGGTCAAGGCCCGCCCGCCGCGCCGGGTGAAAAGTCGCTGTACCGCCGCTCCGCCAGGCGCTCAGTAAGGCTTGGGGATCAGCGGGGGTCAGCAGCGTGGGCTGGGGCTGCGTGGCGAACAGCAGCGCGTCCGACCCGTGCGAGCCGTCGCTGTAGACATTCAGCGTGCCCTGATCGCTGCTGAAACGCCCCACCACGTAGCCGGCCATTTCGCTGCCGACCTTGCGGCCCGTCAGCGTGACTGGGCCTGACTGCACCGGCGTCCCCGCCTCAATCTGCACCGACGATCCCACCGAGCGGGCCACGATCTGACCATTCGCCACCTCGTAGCTCACGCCCTTGAGCAGCGGGCCAAACATGAGTACAGGCAGGGGCAGCAGGCTGAGCAGCGTCAGCGCCAGGAGCCAGGGCCACCAGCGCGGCGTGGTTTGCTGGGCGGGGGTCAGGGCCGTCAGGTCGCGTCTCATCTTATTTTGTTTACGCGCCCAGGCGGCCTGAGGTTCCGGCTGGATCACCGCCAAATGCACTAGGCTGGCCCACATGGACGCCTTGAATAGTTTCATTGACTGGGGCAACGGCCTGCTGTGGGGATCGGTGCTGATCTACCTGCTGGTAGGTGCCGGACTCTTCTTTACGGTCGCTACCCGTGGTGTGCAACTGCGGCTGTTCGGCTCGGCGTGGCGCTCGGTGCTGGGCAGCCGAGGCACGGCGGGCAGTGATGGCATCAGCTCTTTTCAGGCGTTCGCGACTGGCCTGGCCAGTCGGGTCGGCACCGGCAACATCGCCGGGGTCGCCATCGCCATTTCGCTGGGTGGTCCCGGCGCGGTGTTCTGGATGTGGATGACGGCGCTGGTGGGCATGAGCACCGCCCTGATCGAAAGCACGCTGGCCCAGGCCTACAAGGTGCCTGACCCGGACCACGGCTACCGCGGCGGACCGGCCTACTACATCCGTCAGGGGCTGGGCCAGGGGTGGATGGGCAGTCTCTTTGCGGTCTTCCTGATTCTGGCCTTTGGCCTGGTGTTCAATGCCGTGCAGAGCAATTCCATCGTGGCGGCCATGAGTGGTTACGGTGTCGGGGCACTGCCGCTGGGGCTGATCCTGGCGGTGCTGGTCGCGCCGATTATCTTCGGGGGCCTCAAGCGGGTGTCACGGGTGGCCGAAGTGGTCGTGCCGATCATGGCCGTGTTGTATCTGCTGGTCGCGCTGTATGTGATCGTTACCAACGCTGCGGAGTTGCCCGCCATGTTCTCCAATATCTTCCGCAGTGCCTTTGGGTTGCAGGCTGCCGCAGGTGGGGTGGCGGGTGGTATCGCTGCCGCGCTGCTGAACGGGGTCAAGCGGGGTCTCTTTAGCAACGAGGCTGGCATGGGGTCTGCCCCCAACGCTGCCGCCGCCGCCGAGGTGGATCATCCCGTGCAGCAGGGGCTGGTGCAGATGCTGGGCGTCTTTGTAGACACCATTTTGGTCTGTACGGCGACGGCGGCCATTATCTTGCTGTCGGGCGTGCATCTGGGCGGCACTGAAACCGGCGTGCAGCTTACCCAGGCAGCTCTGACCGAGCATGTGGGCGGCTGGGGTAACGATTTCTTGGCGCTGGCTATTTTCCTGTTCGCCTTTACCAGCATCATCGGCAACTATGCCTACGCCGAGAGCAACGTGCAGTATCTGAACCGTAATCCCGCCGTGCTCAACATCTTCCGGGTGCTGGTGCTGGGCATGGTGGTGTTCGGGGCCGTACGCGACGTGCCCACCGTCTGGAACATGGCCGACCTGAGTATGGGCCTGATGGCGGTCACGAACCTGATCGCGCTGCTGCTGCTTAGCCCGGTGGCACTGCGGTTGCTGCGGGACTATGACCGTCAGCGCCGAGCGGGTCAGGAAGCTCCTGTCTTTGAGCGCTGCGCCGACCCTGAACTGGACCGCCGCCTGCCGAGCGAGGTGTGGAAGTAAGGGGCAAATCTGCCCATCAAAGCCGCTGGCGCATTCCTACCAGCGGCTTTTTTGAGCCTGCTTATCTGCGCGGTAGGGGTTAGGCCTCATCCCAGTCCCAGTCGCGCCAATCGCTCGGTTTGGCGTCCCCCCCAGGTTCTTTCTCTTGGGCCTCTACCTCCCGCGGCCCGTCAGGGTGGGGATACCAGTCGTACACTTCGGCCAGTACCAGATGCAAGCGGCGCATGAGCAGTTCGCGCAGCGCTTCCTCATCGCCGCCTTTCAGGCCTCCTACCTCGCGCCCCAACCGCGTGAGGGTGCGTTCCAGTTCCGGCAGGTGCGGGGCGCGGGCTTTGCGTACTGCGCCTTTACGCAGCGCCAGCGGCTGGACGCGGGGAGAGTAGCTCTCGGCGGCACTTTCCAGCAGTTGGCGGCGTTCCCGGTCGCGGCGCTCGCGGCCCTGCTGACGTTTGTCGCGGGCGTCCTCGGCTTTCATGCGGGCCAAAATGAACTCCTCTTCGCGCTCGGCGTCGTCTACGCGCTCTTCGCGGTACAGCCGCACCGGGGGCAAGCGCCGTCGCCCCATCTTCAGGCCGTTGGGCCGCTCGGCGTCGTTCTGGCCCAAAAAGCGTTCAATCAGCCGCGCCGTCCACCCGCGTTCCTTGAGGTCATGGGTCGCCAGATAACCAGGCGGGTTCTTGACCTTTTCGCGGGTGCGCTGGGCCTTGGGGGCTGCTTTACGGGCCATACCATAAGGCTAGAGGCTGGCTGGAAATTATGCGAATAGGCAAAAGAGGACCAGCCGATGAGCCTGGGAAAGCAGACTCGCTGCCGCCGCCCTGGGCCGTGGCTCCCTCTGCTCACACCCCCCTGTCAGCCTGCTAGAATGGGGCCAGCGCGGCAGGTGTTTTCGCCTGCTTTTTTCGCTCTGAGTGGCTTGGGAACACTTCCGAAGATGCGGCATCAGCCCACGCCGTTGCCGCCTGGAGACAGTATTTGTCACTCCCACCACGCCCGCGCCGTCCGGCCTGACCAGCCTGTTGGTCACTCCCGGCGATTTTCGCCCAGGCCAGCCCACAACTTAGGGGCTGACCCACAGTTAAAACCCTCAACCCATGATAAGGATAAAAGGCTATGTCGAGAGTGTGCTATTTGACCGGTAAGAAGAATATGGTGGTGAACTCGGTGGTTCGCCGTGGTAAGGCTCGCGCCGCTGGCGGGGTAGGCCGCAAGACCACGGGTATTACCAAGCGCGTCCAGAAGCCCAACCTGCAGAAGAAGACCATCTTGGAAAGCGGCGAAACCCGCCAGGTCTGGCTGAGTGCCAAGGCCATCCGCATGCTGAACCGCGGTCCCGTCAACGGCATCCAACTCGTCTGAGTTGCTGCCACCTCTGTATCTGCAGTCTCCCAGGTCGCCCCAGGCTCCGTGCCCGAGGCGACCTTGATTTTGTCGCATTATTGATATTTAATTATCAATATGAAGACACGCCGTTTCTCAATTGTTCTGCTCAGCGCTTTATTGGGGGCTTGTGCGGCCCCGGCAGAGCAGGACGCCGTGGCCCCAGCGCCGCAGACCACCGCTGCGGCCCCGGCGTCGGTAGACCCGCAAGGGGGCGGCCTGCATGTGAGCGCCACCACGTCAGTCATGGCCGATCTGGTGCGGCAAGCAGGCGGGGACCGGGTGCAGGTCACGTCGCTGCTGCCGCTGGGGGCCAGCCCGCACACCTTTGACCCCACACCGCAGACCATCCGCGAGCTGTCGGGCGCACAGGCGCTATTTTCCAACGGATCGGGTCTGGAAGGCTGGTTAGGCAGTCTGAGTGGTGCGGCCTCCGAAGTGCCCACCTACGCGCTGACTGAGGGGCTGGCGCTGCGCGTGGCCGAGGAGGAGGGCGATCAGCCGCACAGTGACCACAGCGACCACGATCACGGTGAATACGATCCCCACGCCTGGCTTGACCCGCAGTTGGCCGCCGGGTATGTGGACCGCGCCGCCGCCGTGCTGGCCGAGCTGGACCCCGCCGGAGAAGGCATCTACCGTGCCAACGCCGCCGCCTACCGGGAGCAGCTGGCCGAGCTGGAGGCTTACGGTCAGCAGCGCTTTGAGGCCTTGCCTGCCGAAGCCCGCCGTGTGGTTACCGATCATCACGCGCTGGGCTACTTTGCCGAGCGCTTTGGCCTGGAGGTGGTCGGTGCGGTGATTCCAGGTCTCAGCACCGAGCAGCAACCCAGCGCCCAGGAACTGGCCGCACTGGCCGGGCAGATGCGTGAGCAGGGCGTCCGCGTGATCCTGAGCGAGAACCCGCCGGGCGACCGCCTCAGTGCGGCGCTGGCCGAGGAAGCCGGGGCCGTGGTCGCGCCGCCGATCTATGTGGGCGCCCTGGGCGCACCCGGCAGCGGCAGTGACACCTATCTGGGGGCCATGCGCTACAACATCGACACCATCGCAGATGCGCTGACCACTGCGCGAAAGCCACAGCCATGACCCATTCCATCTGCCGGCCTGAATGCTTTCAGCCGGGGGTGCTGACGGTGCAGGACCTCAGCGTGCAGTACGGGCCGCAGACTGCGTTGGACCGGGTGAGCGTGTCGTTCCAGGTGGGCGAATTCAGCGCCGTGATCGGTCCTAACGGCGCAGGCAAATCCACCCTGCTCAAGAGTCTGCTGGGCCTGGTGCCACGCAGCAGTGGGCAGATTACTTACGGTACGGATACCGATCTGCGTCCCCACATTGCCTATGTGCCGCAGCAGCAGACGCTGGACTGGGCCTTTCCGGTGACGGTCTGGGATGTCGCGATGATGGGCCGCACTGGACGCCTGGGCTGGGGACGCTGGCCGGGACTACAGGACCGTCGCCGCGTGCAGGACGCCTTGCAGGAAACCGGGGTCTGGGACCTGCGCCACCGCCACATCGCGGACCTGAGCGGGGGGCAACGCCAGCGGGTGCTGCTGGCCCGCATGCTGGTACGCGGTGCCGCCATCCTCCTGCTGGACGAGCCACTGACGGGGGTAGACACCCGCAGCAGCGAGCAGATTCTGGCTCTGCTGCGGGCCGAGGCCGACGCAGGCCGCGCCGTGATCATGGTCACGCACGATCTGGAGCAGGCCGCGCAGTGGTGTGACCATCTGGTGCTGGTCAACCGCCGCGTGGTGGCAGACGGCCCACCCGCCCAGGTGTACACGCCCGCCAACATTGAAGCCACCTTCAGCGTGAGCCATCTCGGTCACGGGCACGCGGAGGCCTGAGCTGTGGAGCTGCTGACTGATCCCTTACAGTACGGCTTCTTCGTGCGGGCGCTGGTGGCGCTGGCACTGGTCAGCCTGCTGTGTGCGGCGGTGGGCACCTGGGCGGTGCTGCGTGGCCTGAGCTATGTGGGGGACGCCATGAGCCACGCGGTCCTGCCAGGCATCGTGATCGCCTTTCTGGCCGGGGGCAACTTGCTGCTGGGCGCGGGCATCGCAGCGGTCCTGGCCGCTCTGGGCATGAACGCCGTGCGTGATCGCTCGGGTCTAAAGCAGGACAGTGCCACCTACATCGTCTTCGTGGGGATGTTCGCGCTGGGCATCGTGCTGCTCTCGCGCACACCTACCTTTACCACCGACCTGAGCCATTTCCTGATCGGCAATCCGTTGGGGGTGACCGCGCAGGGCCTCTGGATCACGGCAGCCAGTGTGGTGGGGGTGGGTGGTGTGCTGCTGGCGCTGCAAAAGGAGCTGCTGCTGACTTCCTTCGACCCCACCGAAGCGCAGGCCATCGGCTTGCCGGTGCGCCGACTGGAGCAATTGTTACTGGCCCTGATCGGACTGGTGGTGGTGCTGGTGATCGGGTTGGTGGGCACCACCCTCAGCGTCAGTCTGCTGATCACCGGGGCCGCTGCTGCCCGGCTGTACGCCCGCAGCCTGGGCCAGATGATGGGGCTGGCCGCGCTGTTTGGTCTGGTGGGTGGCACGCTGGGTCTGTACGCCAGCTATTACCTCAACACGGCTGCCGGGGCTACCGTGGTGCTGGTCAACACGGCGCTGTTCTTGCTGCTGTTGCTGGGTCGTTCGCAGCGCCGTTCTGCCGGGCCGCGCTAGACTGGGCGTCACTCTTTAGATGCTTTCCTCACTTCTGGAGGTTTCCCCATGCAGATCCGTTTTCTCGGCCACAGCACCTTTCTCCTGCAGTCCGGTGATCACCGTGTCTTGATTGATCCCTTTTTGGAAGGCCCGACTTGCCCAGTCACACTGGAAGAAGCCATGGACTGGGACATCAGCGCTGTGCTGATCAGCCACGCACACGGCGACCACTGGGGGAGCGCCCTGGACTTTGGCCGGGTAGGTGTGCCGATCATTGCGGCTTTTGAAATTGGTGCCTACGCTCAGGCACACGGCGCAGAGGAAACCATTCCAGCGGGCATTGGCGGCACGGTGCGCGGCGAGTGGGGCCAAGTGACCCTGACCCCCGCTTTTCACTCCAGTTCCTTTCCTGACGGCAGCTACGGTGGAATGCCCTGCGGCTTGGTCGTGGAAATGGGCGGCGTGACCCTGTATCACGCGGGGGACACTGCCGCTTTTTCGGACATGGCCCTGATTGGCGAACGCGGCCTGGACGCAGCGCTGCTGCCCGTAGGCGATCACTTCACGATGGGGCCTCAGGACGCTGCCCGCTGTCTGGAGTGGCTGAAGCCCCGCGTGGCTGTCCCAATGCACTACGGCACCTTCCCGCCGCTGGTGGGCGATCCGCAGGAGTTCGCACGGCTGGGCCGGGCGCGTGGAGTCGATGTGCAGGTGATGCAGCCCGGCGACACGCTGGACCTGACGGCAAAGGGCTGAGTCGTGCGCCACGCTTTGCTGCTGGCCCTGTTACTGCTGCCAACCGTGACTTTGGCGGCGGCTCCGGCCCAGCCCTCTCCAGGGCTGCCGGGTGCGGCTGGTCCTGGGCCGCGCCTGACCCCACTGCGCCTGAACCCACAGCCGGGCACGCTGCTGGAATACCGCGTGCACTCCACTTCCGAGGTGATGGCGCTGCGCCCAGATGTCTGGTCGTTGGACCCGGAACTGGTGGACGGCGTGTTGGCCGGGGCACTCCATGAAGAGGGGTTGCTGTCCGGGCCAATGTGGGAGGGGTTGCGTGAGGTGTTCTCACCGCCGCTGCCCGATGCCAAGTTCTTTGTACGGGTGCTGGCCCCCCAGCAGCCTGACACGGTACGTCTGGCCCTGACCTATCTGCGCCCCGATATAGCGGGTGTACCGGGCAGCCGTTTGGAAATCCGCACCGAACATACCCTGCGCCCGGACGGAACGGTCTTAGACGGCAAACTGCGCTGGCCCAGCACCGGGGCTGAGTTTTTGGAGGAACTGGATGCGGAGATGCTCTGGCAGGTGGCCCTGGGAAATGCTGGATTTGACCCGGCGGGCGTCTTCGGTGGGCAGGCCAGTCAAGTGGTGCAGGCCAGCGGCGAGGTGCAATTGGCGCTGGACAGGGTGTTGACCGAGGGGCTGGGTGAAGGCCTGCTGGATGGTGTGGGTCCCGTGGTCAGTACCGTCACGACCCGTCCGCAGCAGCCGACGGCAGATGGATCAGTGCAGCGGACCTTTTTGCAGCAGATCAGCGCCCAGCCCTGGGAGGCTACGGTGCTGTGGACCGGCGAACATGGTGATCCGGTGTCGGCCCCCTATGCCCTGCGCCGCCGTGATACCGAAGTGCTGAGTCGGTACCGGACTGATGGCCTTCCCGAAGCCTCACAGCTGACCGGGCTGATGCGCAGTACCCTGGGCCTGCCCAGCAGCGGTGAAGTGCCCTATCAGCTGGTGATGCACATGACCACCCGCTACACCGTCCAGACCGACTTGATGAAGGTGCAGTGATGACGGGTGGCCCTGCAGCGCTGGAAGTAAACTGTCCTCACTGCGCCCAGACGGTGCCAGTCCAGTACGGCGACAGTGCAGTGTATGACCTGAGTTGCCTGCACTGCGAGCAGTCCTTTTGCCTGTTTGTCCGCAAGCAGAAGTTCGAAGTGCTGTTTGATCTGGGTACGGCGGCGCTGCTGGGCGGCTATGCCCGCGAGGCGGTATCCAGCTTTGCGGCGGCGCTGGAACGCTGCTTTGAATTTTATGTGCGGGCAGCGGTGCTGGAGCAGGCTGCTGGCCAGGGCGAAAGCCTGGAAGACGCGCAGGCCCGCTTGGCCGCCACCTGGAAACTGGTGGACCGTCAGAGCGAGCGTCAGGTCGGCATGCTGGCGCTCGCGTACCTCACCCGTGAGGGCCGTCCACCCGACTTTTTGCGCCCGCAGACCCTGGGGGCCGAGTTCCGCAACGCTGTGATTCATAGGGGCTACCTGCCACGCCGCGAAGAAGTTGAGGACTACGCCGCGCAGGTGTTCGAGGTGATCGACCACCTGCTGCGCGAACTGGGCGAGGCCACCTTGCAGGTGCAGGCGCTTGACGAGCTGGCTTTTGCGGCCCACTTTGTAGCGTTGCCCCCCGGCACACCTGCTGTGACGCTAGAGCCGCCAGGCCTCTTTCGGGCGCGGATGTTCGGGCGCTTTCACGCGGCGGCCTGGAACAAGGGCCAGTCCCAGGACCTGCCCGAACTGGGAGCCTTTGGGCCGCTGGCCTCAGCCCAGGCAGCGCAGCGGGCCCTGAGCGCCCCCGTCAACCAGGGCCGCACCCCCGCCGAAGTGTTCCGGGCCACCCTGAGTGACTTTGGAGTGGGTGCTGCGGACAGCGTGGACGGTCCGCCCAGGCGCTGAGCCAATCTCAGGGCAGCAGCTTGCGGCTTTCCACGTCGGCGTGGTACTGCAAGTAGCGTAGCCAGCCACGGACACTCAGCGGTCCCAGGCCATTGTGCGGCACTTTTTCGTTCAGGCGGGGAGGATTCTCGTGCAGGGTGTGCGCCAGGGCCGCAGTGCGGCGGCGCTGCTCCGCCAGGATCTCGGCCAGCTCGCTCAGGGACTTGTCCTTGGGCGGCTTGTAGTCGTGGTGCTCATCCATTACCCAGGGGCGGTGCAGCACGGCGCTTTGCACGCGGGCGCGGCCCCAGCGCTCAATCCCGATGATGTGGCGCAGGCGTTCGCGGTTGCGCTCGTTGTCACTGGCCCGCTCTATGCGCTCGACCAGGGCTTCGCCACCACTTTGCAGGCCCTCTTCCAGCTTCAAGAAGCTTTGACCAGCGGCAGGCTGCTCGATCAGCCGCTCGACCGCCAGCTCCTTGATTTCGTCGCTGCGCTGCCGGGCCAACCACACGGCCCCTGCGACAGCGGCTCCGGTCAGCAGGAGTGTCCACCACGGAAAGCCCCTCTGTGGTTCCAGGTCATCTTCATCCAGCCAGTCCCACATGCTGTCTTGCGGGTCATTCAGCTGGCTGCTCAGCCTCTTTGTCCAGGTCATGCCCACAGTGTAGGGGGCAGCGCCTTGATAAACCGTCACAAAGTTTCGGCATCTGCCAGCCGGGAGCCTCTGGCCCTCCCCCAGCTGGGTGTAGTTCTGTGACAGCCAACCGGGAATACTAACAGGTATGAGGAGAACACAGGCTCAGTTAGGGGCGGCCATGATCGTCATTGTCCTGTTTACCATGCTGCTCCTGGCTGCCATCCTTTTCTCGTCCATGCAGCTTTCCATGTCTGCCTCACGGACCACGGAGGATCAGCGGGCGACACTGGTGGCGCAGTACGCAGCGGAGAGTAACCTGAATGTGGCGCGCAGTCAGTTGCGGAACGTCGGCCGAATGCTGTCCGGGCAAGACCTGTCTGCGGAAGAGTTGGGCAGTGGGAGTCAGCCGCTCACACCGCTCAGTGTGCCGGCCGATACCTCGGTCAGTAGTATTGAGGCGATGGCGGTGCAGTTCTGCGGCACTAACACGCCTCTGGTCAACTGGACTGTGCTGCCGGGGTTTCAGCCCAATCCGAACGCGGCACCTGTCAATGGGCAGGTCTACACCGACAACAATGCCCGCGTTTGCACTGTTCAGCTGACTGGGCAAGTCAACCAGTTCGAGTTGCTGGGCCGGTTTATCAGGCCTGAAATTTATACCGCGCTGCTGGCACCTAGAGAACGGCCGACCAACCTAAGCAGTGTAGATAGCCGCGCCGCCTTCTGGAGAGACGTTTTTTCTAATTCCAATAACACACTTGCCAGAACCGACAGCCGTCTACAACTGAATGCTTTGCAGGTGATCAAATACACGCCAGCCTCAGGTGGACGTGCCTACCGCTTTGTTTTGGGAGCAGGCAATGTGATCGCCAGAGGCAATCAGGCTGGCGCTACCCGCGTGCTAAGCGGCAGCAACGTGCAGAGCCAGCAAACTTGGTACTTCGAGTTGACGCTTCCCAGTTTGCTGAAAAACGTTCTTCAGACAAACTTCCACCGCTCCCGAGGCTCAGATACGCCCAACGTGAACTTCCTCGATCAGGTATTTAACGGGCCAGTGCATACCAACGAACACCTGGTCTTTGCCAACGGAGCAACGGCCACCTTCAACGGTGGGTTCAGCAGTGCTGGTTGCACCAACTTGGACAGCGAAGGCACGGCCGGTTGGACCTGTACCAAGCGCCCCGGCTACTACTCAGCTGGGCAGCTCAGAGCATTGCCTCAAGGCTCTTACACACCGCGGCAGTACAACAACTCCCTGAACGCTGACCTGGATAACCGTACCGATGTCAACATCATTAACCCTGAACCCGATCCTCCTGAGGATTATGCGGTCAATGACGGCAACTTCGCAGCGGACTATATCGCGCTTCCTGAAAATGCCGAAGATCAGCGGGCAGCGGCCAACGGTGAAGGGACGCCACCCGGCGAGGCGGGATTGATCGTACCCTCTAACGCGACTGGTATTCAGCTGCTGGCCGGAGATGCCAATGGGAATCCACTGACCACCTTTAACAGCTCAACGACCAGCTGGACTGAACCTACCAACACTTACCAGTACATCCGATTTTATTCCACTGAGGAACAGTGCAGTTATGACACCTCGCGTTGGGAACAAGTGAATTGGCAAACATATAACAATACACCTGAGGAGTTTAGAGGAAGGGACAGCTATGGTAGGTACTACCGTCGTCCCATCATGTCTTGTGATCCAGCCATGAGAGGGAGCCCTGTGCGGGAATACCGGGTTGACAGTGAGGGGAACCTTTCCGTCAAAAGCGGTAGTTCTTGGAATTCAACGGGCCAAAAATTTAATGGCGTGATTTATGGTGACCAAATTAGTAATGTCATCGGTCCACCCCGTAATAACGTGAGTAATCCTCTGGGGCGAGAAGTGCTGAATAATGCGCCTCCCGCACTGGCTTCCTTTTCTAAAGTAACCATCGCCGGGGTGAATGGTGTCAGAATCGGTAGCGACCTCACCATGTCGAATGCTCCTTGCCGATTGGAAGACACTGCCTGTAATAAGAATCCTCTTCCGAAAAATATGCTGGGTATCTATTCGCAGGCAGGCGATCTCACCATCAGTGGCAATGCCCCGGCTGACCTAAAAATTCACGCCGCCTTGATGAGCAGTGAAGGAGAAGTCAGGGTCAATAACTACGACAAAATTCCGCAGCGTGGCAGTGTTCACATGCGCGGCGCCCTCATTGAGAACTGGTACGGTCCTTTCGGAACATTCAATCCTCAGACCCGTGAAAATCAGTCCGGCTATGGCCGTAACTTCTCGTACGATAACCGCTACCGTGAGGGCCTGGCCCCGCCTTACTGGCCGGTGTCGCCCACCTGGACGACCCTGGACGCCTCAAGCCGCACGCGACTGGAAGACGTGCAGACGCGGCAAGCCACTACAGGAGAGTTCAGGTGAGATCACCCCTCAGGCCCACGCAGGGGTTCACCCTGATTGAAGTGCTGCTGGTCATTGCTGTGGTCGGTATCCTGCTGAGCATCGGCTGGGCCACCTACACGCGTGCCATTCACTCCAATCAGTTGACCGAGCAGGCCAACCGACTGGCCCGTGACCTGTCCGGCGCGCGGTCGGCGGCGCAGCGTCAGAGTCAGAACATGCGCCTGATCCTGACGGCCAACGGATACAGCGTTGGCCCAGTCGGCGGCACTGCTGCGCCAAGTGTGATGGAAAATGGCGTGACCCTGAGCTGCACCTTGAACTGCAACGGGGAACTGGTCTATCAAGCTCCTTTCGCCACACTCAACGGTGCTACGGGCCGCGTATACCAACTCAGAAGCCCCAATGCTTCACTGCCGCCGGTGGAGGTCAGGGTGGTCGGCGTGACTGGCAAGGTCAGTGTAGTCAGAGGAGGCAGCTGATGAATTCCGCAGGCATGAAAGCTATGGGTGAGCGCATACAGACACGACATCGTCAGCGGGGCTTTACCCTGGTCGAATTATTGGTGGCACTGGCTATCTTCGCTGTCCTGGCCGCTGTTCTTTCCTCGACGATTGTGGGCCTCCTGGGCGATACGGGCAACAGCCAGCGGCGGCTGAGCACCACCACCGACGCCCAGCGCATTCTGGAGACGGTCAAAGCGTCTTGGAACCAGCAGGGATACTACGACCTGGCCTGTGTCAGCAGCCTGCCGGCAAGCGGTTATCAGATTGCCATTCAGTCGCTCGATAGCCGGGCACAACCGCTCACCCTTGCAGGAGCCAGGACAACCGTGAGCACCAGCTGTCCAGCCCTCACTGCTTTGGGGACCATTCCGCCAGCGCCTCCGATGCGGCGCGTCACCGTGACCACCACCCAAAATGGCCAAAGCACCCGGCTGGTGCTTGACCTACTGAGGCCCCAATGAACACCAAACGTTTGCAGGGACTGACCCTGGTCGAACTGCTGATCAGCATGGCGATTATGGGGATCGTACTGATTGCGATCACGACCTTTTTCGGCTCGACTTCAGATGGAGCTGTTCAGGTGAATACCCGTGCCGAGTTGCAGCAAGACGTATTGAACGTAGAACAATTGCTGGCCAGCCGTATCCGGGAAGCCTGGTACGTTTACACGCCTGACCGGGGCGCTTTTCCTCTGGGGACAGGCACACTGCGGACCAACCCGCTCACCGGAAACGGTAACTGGGCACTGGACACGGTGAGTGGCTCGGCCGTCAACGGTGGGCATCTGCTGGCCCTAATTTTGCCGCCTGAGAACCGGAGTGCCGGCTGTACAGGAAGCGTTACAGAGGGATGCTACCGCTTCTTTGCTTACTATCCCGTTCAGCGCTCGGTGTGGGTGGCTGGGAACGTCAGTAATTCTGCCAATAACCCTGGAGCTGGCCCTGACGATGCCAACACCTGGGTGCTGGCCGAGTTCCGGGCCAATTATCCAGCAGGACTGCCGTCCAATCTGCCACCGCAGCCACTGCCAGGAGCAGGACGTCCTATGCCGAGCAACGTTCCTGGCGCAGCCAACTACAACTATGTCCCTGCGGTGACCGTGCCAGGGCTGGCTCCTCCCAATACCGGAGCAGTCAACTTACTGGCCGACAATTTGGCTCCGATGACGGCGGATCAGCCGATGTTCACCTTCTTGCAGGAACCTACTGTCAACAATGTACATCCGGCCATTAACCTGCAGGAGGTCGTCATTCGCATGGCGGCCACCCAGCGTGTGCGGGGGCGGGCGGTGCGTCTGCCGGGAGCCGATCAATTCTACGAGCTGCGGGCCTTTCCAGAAAACCTGGGCCGTCGTTGAGGAGAGCCACTGGCAGCGACGTAACCTCCAGCCATTTCACCCTCAGGGCGGCTAAACTGTCCCCATGTCCACCCTGGTTTCCGACCAGGTGCAACACCTGCTGAGTCAGGAGCGCACCTTATTGGCCGACGTTCAGGCCCTGCTGACCCAGCACGGCGCACCACTGGAGGCCCAGGCTTATGCGCGTCAGGCCCTCTCGGCGCTGGATGAAACCTTCTTGCTGGTGGTGGTCGGAGAGTTCAACGCGGGCAAAAGCAGTTTCGTGAATGCCCTGCTGGGCGCAGACGTCCTGCCTGAAGGCGTGACGCCCACCACCGACCGCATCTATGTGCTGGTGCACGGCGAGCGGGCCGGGGAGCTGCAGCCGACCCAGGACCCCTTTGTCAGCCGCCTGACCCATCCCTTGCCAGGACTAGAGGGCGTGGCGCTGGTGGATACGCCCGGCACCAATGCCATCATCCGCCAGCACCAGGCGCTGACCGAAGGGTTCTTGCCGCGCGCCGATCTGGTGCTGTTCTTGACCAGCGCGGACCGTCCCTTTACCGAGTCCGAGCGGCAATTTCTGACGCTGGCCGCCAAATGGGGCCGCAGCGTGATCATGGTGGTCAACAAGGCTGACCTGCTGGAGACGGCGGAGCAGCGGGAGCAAGTCCGTGAGCACGTCGAAAAAGGCGCACGCGGGGTACTGGGCCTCAATCCGCCCGTCTACCTGGTCAGTGCGCGGGGCGAGCAGCGTGGGGGCGACGCCGGATTCGCAGACCTGCGCGGGGCGCTGATTCGCCGCCTGTCGCAGACCGAGCGCACCCGCCTCAAGCTGCTGGGGCCGCTGAATACCGCTGACGAACTGCTGCAGGATGAGGCCCGCCGTACCGGGGCAGCCCGCGAGACGCTGAGCGCAGATCTGAATATCCTGCGTGACCTGGAAGAACAGCGCCTGCGCCACGGCGAAACCATGCTGGGCGAGCTGGACGGTCAGCTGAACCGTGTCTCGCGTCTGCTGAGCGAATTCGAGATGCGGGCTGACCGCTTTATCGACCAGAAACTGCGTTTTGGCAACGTGCGCGGTCTGATGAACAGCCGCGAGCTGGAAGAACAGTTCCGCACCGAAGCGGTCGCCGAGCTGCCGGAGGCCATTGACCGGCAGTTCGGCAGTATGATTGACCGCTTTGTGGAAGCGAATCTGCACTTCTGGGAGGATGTGCAGGCCTTTTTGATTCGGCGCCAGCCGTCGCAGGACGTGGCCCGCACCCGCTTTTCATATGACCGCGCTGCGCTGCTTGAAGGCATTGCCGGGAGTGCCCGCGAGCACCTCGAAGCCACCACTGAGCAGCGCCTGGCCCGCGAGCTGGCGCAGGACGCCGAGGACTCTATGAAAGGCATGATCGGCGGCCTGGCCGGTGGGATGGGCCTGGGCGTGGGCATCGGGGCACTGGTGGGTGCATCGGCGCTGGACTTTACCGGGGGTATTCTGGCAGGCCTCACGCTGGGCAGCCTGGGCCTCTTTGTGCTGCCCAACAAGCGGCTGCAGGCCCACCGTCAACTGCGCGCCCGTGTAGAAGAACTGCGTGAAGCTCTGGAGCGCATCGTGCGCCGCGAGTACGAGCGTGAGCAGGACCGCGCCGACGCCCGCCTACGTGACGCGATCAGTCCTTACACCCGCTTTACCGAGCAGGAGAGTGAACGCTTGAGCGCTGCCGAAACCTCCTTGCAGTCGTTGCAAGAGCGCCTGGCAGAAGTGCGGGGCGAGGTGGAGCAGCTTCAGGTAGGGGCGGCGGTTCAGCAGTAGCCACAGGTGGACCGCTGTAATTTGGACCTTGGCCTCTGGGCAGTCTGGTTTAGTCGCCGAGCGGGTCGGCGTGTTCCATCAGCGCATTGGCCTGTTCACGTAAGGTGCCTTCTTCGCGCAGATACCGTTCGGCAGTCATCTGTACCCCCACGGCGGCGACCACCTGACCACTGTAGCGATAGGGCATCGCCAGGGTGCACTGTCCCGGAATCCATTCTTCAATGGAATAAGCGTAGCCCTGACGGCGCACCCGTGCCACTTCGGTTTCCCATTCGTCCGGTGTGGAGATAGAAGATGACGTACAGACCGAGTAGGTCTGGGGCTCTATTCCCAAAAAGGCGTACAGCACCTTGCCGCTGGCGGTGGCCGTGGCAGGAAGGTAAATGTCCAGCGGCATGTCAATGTCGGCGGCGGGGTGGCGCTCACGGATGGCGCAGACCACTTCAGTGTCTTCCAGCAGGGATAGAAATGCCACCGATTGGGTTTCGAGGGCCAGTCGGGTGATCAGCTGGCGGGCGTCCAGAAACCAGGGAAGCGAGGTGTTCAGCTGGGCACCCATTTCGGCCAGGCGCCACGACAGGCGGTAGCGCCCGGCAGGGGTACGGCGCAGCAGACCAGCCTGCGACAGTCCCGACAGGTAAGCGTGTGCGGTGGCGCGGGGCATATCCAACTGGGCCGCCAGGGCGCGCACGCCCCATTCAGGCTGCTCAGCGCTGAAGGCCCCCAGGATGCGGGCAGCTTTTTGAAGAGAGAGCACGTGTCCAATTTACAGGGACGACACAGGCTGTGTATAGTCTGCGCCGACTCCGGCGGCTGGCTCTGTCAGGGCCGTAGCTCATCCTCTTCGGTAAAAAAGTCCACCGCACCAGAGCCGATCTCATAGAACCCGCCTACCACGCGAATGCGTCCGCTCTGTTCGGCCTCACGGACCACTGGCTGTTCACGCAGGCGTTGTACCTGATGGCGCACGTTGCTGATCACGGCTTCGCGCATCCGGGCTTTTTTGTCACGGATGAGGGGCAGGTCCGCCACGCTGGGCTGAATGGAGCAGATCAGCCGCCGCAGATGTTCCGGCTCCTGATCAATTTCCGCCTGCGGGGACATGGCGGCCCCCACTGCGCCGCAGCCCTCGTGGCCCATGACCATCACCAGATGCACCTTGAGGTGACGGATGGCGTATTCGAGCGTCCCTAGCCCGGTTTCCCCGACCACGTTGCCTGCGACTCGCACCACGAACAGATCGCCCAGGCCCTGATCAAACACCAACTCTACGGGTACGCGGCTATCGCTGCACGCCAAAATGGCCGCGAAAGGAGTCTGCCCGATAATCTGGGCACGGCGCTCGTTGGCACTCATTTCAGGTCGCCGTGCCTGTCCCGAAAAAAAGCGGGCGTTGCCGTCTTCCAGGGCCCCCAGCGCCTCGTTAGGGCTGGACACTTTGTTGGGGCGCAGCTCGGCAATGTCTTCCATGGACGCGCCCCGGCGAACCGCCCTGAGCAGCTGACGTTCCAGCGCGGAGTTCAGCAGGGATTCGGGGATCTGGGGCAGCTGCGCCGCTTCTGGACCGGAGTCGGGTTTAGACATGACCCCATAGTAGAGGCTGCCCCGGAAAACCTGTGGAGATGGCCACGTGTTCAGAGGACTTATGCGGGCAGAGCGGGAGATGTAGACGTACTCAGGCCTTCTTTCCATGCTCTGGATAACCTCTCATGGTCTGCCCGCACCTGCGGGATTACCTTAAGACCATGACGCATGACTGGACCCCTGAAGACGGTGAACTGGCCCCAGAGCAGATGACATTGGAGCAGCTGCTGGAGCGCTACGCCACCCTGCGCGACACCGTGCAGAGCCTGGAAACCGAAAAAGAAGACCTGGCGGGCCGCATCAAGGCTGCCTTGGCCGCCGGAGAGCGGGCCGAAACGGACCTGTACCGCGCCGAGCTAAAAATCTCACGCCGGGTAGATTATCCGCTGGAGCGCTTCCGCGAGGTGTTTGGAGACGCTGCCGCCCTGGAAGCTGCGACAATTGACCGCCGCAAGGCCGAAGCCCTGGCCCGCGCCGGTGACCTCGACGGTGAGGCGCTCAGAAATTTGGCGGTGGGCAAAGAAATCCAGTCGCTGCGGCTGGTGCCCAAGACGTATTAGGCACTAGAGAGTGGATGGACGCAGCATTTCGCCAGATCCTGGTTCCTGGCCGCTTTTGCTCCATCACTGTCAGCCGCGTCAGCGGCGAACCCACCAACCCTGATCCCTCAGCCCACGCCCGGCACGGTAAAGCAAAAGGCGTTACGGTCGCCGCGCCGTTCGGCCCAGGCCTGACCGCCCCAGCCCTGCACGATGCTGCGGACGATATACAGGCCCATGCCACTGCCCTGACCGCTCACGTGGCGGCCCCGCGTGTGCGCCCGGAAGAGGCCCTCGGTGTCCGAGATGGGGTCGCCCTGATCCAGCACCGCCACCTCGGTCCAGGCGTTCTGTGCAGAGGTGGCGACTTCAACCAGTGCCCCTTCCGGACCATATTTGAACGCATTCTCGATCAGGTTCAGCAGGACTTGCAGGAGCTTGTCAGGATCGGCGCGCACCAGGTGATCTTCACCGAACACGAGTTGCACGCGGCGGCGCGGCGCAGCTCCCCGCTTGGTGGCCTGGCGCTTGGCTCCCTTGGTGGGGCGGCCCAGATCGTATTCGGTGTCCAGCAAACGCTCGGCGCGTTCAAAGGCCTCCGAGAGCGTCAGTGTGCGTGCGCGCGTAGGCCTGAACCCCACCGCCAGATCTTCGACCAGCCGGGCCAGGCGCTCAGTTTCCTGCAGTCCCTGGGCCACGAAGTTCTGCTGCAACTCGCGGGGCATGTCATATTCCAGCGCTTCCAGCACGCCCCGGATGGCTGTCACAGGGGTGCGGAATTCATGTGACAGTACGGCGGTGGCTTCCCGCAGTTCGGCTTCACGGCGGCGGTGTTCGCTCAGGTCTTCCAGGATCAGGGTGCCGCCCTGACCTTCCAGGCGGGCTTCACAGCGCAGCGCCCGTCCACCCGCTTCCAGTTCCAGTTCGCCGCCGCGCTCGGCCAGGGCTTCTAGGGTATGTCGGCGCACCACTTCCAGCAGGGGACGCCCCACTGCACGGCTTTCGGGAATGCCCCACAGTTCGCTGGCCGCCCGGTTCAGGCCAGTCACCACCAGCTGTTCGCCCAGTTCGGTCCGCTCCTGACGGTACAGCAGCACCGCCTGCGGCAG
This sequence comes from Deinococcus radiophilus, assembly GCF_020889625.1. GTDB lineage: Bacteria > Deinococcota > Deinococci > Deinococcales > Deinococcaceae > Deinococcus > Deinococcus radiophilus. The sequence goes on along the minus strand of NZ_CP086380.1, from coordinate 1,719,034 downwards.
CGCGTCCAGCCAGGCGGGGGCCGAACTGCCCTGGCCTGAGCTGCGGTCTTCCAGGCGCGGAGGTGCGGTTTCCCCGCGTTCAAACTCTGCAGTCATGCTTCCTCCTGCGTCCAGGCCCGCATACGGTAGCCCTTGCCACGGACCGTTTCCAGGAAGGTCGGTGCGCCCGGTGCGTCGCCCAGGTGCGAGCGCAGCTGCGTGATGTGCTGGTCCACCGTGCGCTCACCGCCCAGAAAGTCTGCCCCCCAGACCCGGTCCAGCAATTCGGTGCGCGAGTAGACCCGGCCGGCGTTCTGCATCAGAAAGGCCAGCAGATCGAATTCACGGCGGGTCAGGTTCAGACGGGCATTCCCGAGCCGGGCATCTGCGGCGGTCATGTCGATATGAAGCGGTCCATTGCTCAGCTGTTGCAACGGCTCAGGCTGGCTACGGCGTAGCAACGCACGCACGCGGGCAACCAGCTCGGCGGCCCCGAAGGGTTTGGTCAGGTAGTCGTCGGCCCCGGTTTCCAGGCCCTCGACCCGCTCAGCTTCGGCGGCGCGGGCGGTGAGCATCAGCACGGGGAGGCGGCGCAGGTCGGAGTCCGAGCGCAGACGGCGCAGCAGGCCCAACCCACTTTCCCCTGGGAGCATCCAGTCCAGTACCAGCGCGTCAGCCGCAGCCAGGCCAGTTTCGGCTTCGGCCACCGTTCCGTAGGCACTGACCTTCAGCCCAGCCCGTTCCAGGTGAAACTGCAGCACGTCACGTACTGTAGCTTCATCTTCAATCACGACGACATGGTTCATCTCCTGACATTCTGCCCCATACCCTGGCTCTTTTCGTCAGCCGACTGTCAGGAGTTTTGCAGAGAAGCGGCCAAAAGAAACTGCCCCCTGTACCCCTTTCAGGGGCGGGGACAGTAGGGCAAGTTCAGTAGGCTCAGGCTGGCAGATCAAATTCAATGTCGCGGGCGTCGCTCCATAGCCCCTCAAGGTCGTAATACTCGCGGGCTTCTTTGGTCATGATATGCACGGTGATCGCCCCGAAGGACAGCAGCAGCCAGCGTTCGCTGGGGCCTTCTACACTGGGCGCGGGCAGGCCGATCTCTTCAGCGCGGTCACGGATGGCCTGTTGCACGGCATTCAGCTGCAACCCGGCGGTGGCGGTGCAGATGATAAAATAATCCAGCGACGTGCTGACATCGGTCAGATCCAGCACCCGCACATCTTCGGCGCGGCGCTCTAGGGCGGCTTCGACAAGGGCTTGCAGCTGGTGTAGATCCTGGGATTTGGTTTTGGTCATAGGGTTCCTCTTTTGGAGTATGAAGACATGGAAATGGACGGCTGGGAGTGGCCTGACCATATCAGTTGCTCAGTGTCATTGTGCTCAGCGACCACTTTTGAAATTGCTTACTTCACCTGCCTGCTCCGCTGAGCGGCCAAGCGGGTCTTAAGGCGTCACTCCTTCGTCCAGCTGCAGATATAGCCGGGTCTCCAGCTCGTTTAGTCCCAGGACACGGCCATCGTTCATGCGCCGCAGCGGAACCAGAGCGGCCAGTTCCTCGGGGGCATCGGTGCCCAGCCAGATGGCGACCTCGCCACCTTTCAGCCCGAAGCGCTGCCCTTGCAAACGGGGCAGGCCCAGCAGCTGCGCCAGTGCGCCGGCTGGGGCAGGAGCGGTCTGGGTCAGCACCTGAGAACTCATGGGGCTGGGGGCATGCAGTTCCAGGCGGATGTTCTGGTAGCCGACCCGTTCCAGACTGCGGGCCAGGGCCGGCCCCAGCAGCGCCCCGGAGCCGTCACGAATAACAATCGGCAGCTCAGCGGGACGGGTGGGATCTGCCGCAGTGGTGTCTTCCCCCAGCTCATCGCTGTTCAGGTCGTCGGTTGCAGGATAGCCTTCGCTTTCCCAGCCAGTCGCTGGCCCGTCGGCTTCGGCCAGGGCCTGCTCACGGGCTTCTTCGGTTTGCTGGCGTTCCGCTTCGCGGCGCACACCGTCCAGCATGGGATTGCTCCACACTTCGCTGAGTGCCAGGTGGTCGGCGGCCAGGTTGAAGCTGCCCTCAATATCCTGGGTGGGCAATGTGGAAAAGGCCAGATCCAGTTGCGAGAGGTAAGGCAGCAGCGCGGCCAGACGGTCCGGGTCCAGATTGGTTTCGATGTTCTGCCCGAACCCGCCCAAGAGCGTCGGTACAGCGCGCAGACCCTGCGGTGAGCGAACTTTGCTCAGCAATTGTGTGGAGGCCTGCTTCTGGTGATCAATGCGGCCCCAGTCGTCGCCTACGCCCTTGCGAACCCGCAGGTACAGCGCCGCAGTGCGCCCGTCCAGATGCTGTTCACCGGGCGGCAGGTCCAAATTGATTCCGGCGGCGTTGTCCACCCACTGAATGCCCTCCGGAGGCACGGTGACGGTCAGGCCGCCCAGCGCGTCAATCAACTCGGCCACGTAGTCCTCGTTCAACACCACGTACGCATTCACGGCGCTGCCGGTAATGCGCTCCACACCGCGCACCAATGCCTGTGGGCCGCCCTGCCAGTACTGGCTGTTGATCTTCTGACTGGCGGCAGGCTGCTCGGGGTCATAGTCACCCACATTGGTGTCGCGGGGAATGTTCAGCACGTCTACCTTGGGGCCGCTGACCCGCACCAGCATCAGGGTGTCGGTGTTGATCTCCTGATACAGTCCCTCGCGCTGGGTCTGGTCCTCGCAGCGCAGATGGTAGCCGCAGTAGGCCACGTCACGCCCTGCCAGTAAAAAGGTGAATTCAGGCCGCTGCTGGGCCTCGTCAGTTGCGCTGCCACTGCCACTGAGGGTCAGCAGGGCGGCGCCACCCCCACACAGCGCCCCCAGAGTCAGCCCGCTGATCTGCAAGCTGCGCAGCCAGGAGCGTCGGCGCTCAGTTGGCGTACGGGGAGCGTCTGCGGGGACGGGAGCACGTGTTGGTGTGCTTGGCTTCTGCTGGCGGTTCCATTTCATGTCTGGGAATCACCCACCGCCCGGCGGCAGCCCTGCAGGTGCTCGTACAGCTCTAGCGTGCGCGGATGAACCTCGGTACCGCGCCCACTGAGATACTGCACCTTGGATTCGATCGCCAGGCTTAGCGCCGCATTCAGATCTTTGAAGGCCAATTCGCGGATGTGAGCGTTGACCCCCCGGCCCGGTTCGGAGACATCCGCGATGTAGACGCAGGCTGCCAGAAGCTGCCCAGGACGCGGCCCGGTGACGTGATCTTCCACAGCTTCCAGCACCTGACCGTCCGCAAAGCCCAGGTTTTCCAGCAGGTTCCGGGCGGCCCGGCCATGCACCGCCAGCGGCCAGCGGCGGTCCAGGTCGCACTCGGGTGGTGCCAGTGCCAGCAGCGCCGTGTCTCCCAGGTCGCGGGCCAGGTCATGCAGGATGCCTGCGGCGTAAGCCCGGCGAGTATCCAGTCCGGCGGCATAGGCGATCTGGGCGGCCAGCAAGGCCACCCGCTCCACATGTTCCCAGCGTTCCTGGGTCACACGTGAGCGCACTTCCTGGGTCCAGTGCGGCCACTTGGTCGTCATCCAGGTCGGCGTGCCGGTGTGGGCCGAGCAGGCGGGAGGCAGCGGCAGCTCACTCAGGTCGCAGCACAAAGGCGCTGGCCGCTGGGTTCCGGGATGCGTGATCAGCAAGGACAGTTCAGACATCAGGAGTGCAGTCCGGCAGAGGGAAAACGGCCAGCCTGCTGAGGCGGCCTGCGGCACGGACTGAGCTGATGTCCACAAAGAGACACTGAGGGGGCGCGGGCAACCCCCAGTTTCCGAATGACCTCTAGCCGCAACATGGCTTTCACTATAGGGGCAGGTTCCGGGTGTGTTCTGTGGTCTAGATCGTTTGCCGGTGTCCAGCTTCAGGGCGTGTCCAGCGAGGCGTCGGCTTCTGAAGCTGTTGCGGCTGGAACGGCTTCAATCCTGACTGTGGCCGTCACGCGGTCCAGGGCCTCGACTCCGGCCGGGGTGAGCAGCTGCACTTCGGTCTGGTATTCACCAGCGCGGTAGTCAATTACGCCAACCACGCGGCGAAGTTCCTCCAGCGCTGCTGTCGGGCCGACCAGGCGTACTTCGGCGGGTGACAGCTCGGCAGATACCACTCGCAGCCCTGCGGGGGGCGGAGCCAGTTCGACCCCCACGCGCTGGGCCGGCAATTCACCGCTGTCTACCCGGCTCAGCTGTACGGTGGCGGGCTGCAAGTTCAGGCCCTCCACCGGCTTACCTTCAGCGTCCAGCGCCAGCAAGCTGACAGTCTGTTCTTCGCCCGGTGCCAGCGTCACTGGGGGGTGAATGATCTGCTCAACAGTATTTACCACCCGACTGGGGCCACTGACCGTCACTTGCGCGGGGCTGGCCTGGTAGTTGGGCATGACTGCGCTGCCAGGTGCATAGACCGTGACGGTCACCGGTAACTCCAGGGTCTGGACCGTATCGATCAGGCCCTGCACGCGGTCCGGCGTACTGCTGACCAGCTGGGTGTCACCAGGAGGCAAGACCGTAATCGGCTCGTTGAAGCTGCCTTCGGGAAGGTCGGTGATGTCGATCATGGCCTCGATCCGGTCCCCGGTCAATTCACGCAGGCGGCCTGGGCGCCCACTCAGCGTCACCTTGATGGTCCCCGGCGTCAGACCGCTGTGGGCCCGCGTTTCGCCCTCGGCGGGGGTCGTGTCATCGCGCACGCTGATCGGCACGTCGTAGCTCTGCTCGATGATGGCGCGGCGGTCTTCGGAAGCGTAGAACCACAGGAGTCCAGCGGCCAAAAAGGCCAGCAACTTGGCCCCCAGATCCTGGGTCAGCCGCCCGGCGCTGAACTGATCGGCCAGCCAGCGGCGCACGGCCTCGGCACTTTGGCTCAGCGAGTTGGGGTCCTGGCCCCGCAGCGGCCCGCTCATACCTGCTCCTGACGGTCTGGACCGCGCAGCCCTTCGGGGCGGCCACCTGTCGGCGGCGGCGCGGCCAGTGGATCGGTGGAGGGGACAGCCTGAGTAGCAGGCTCTGAGATGACGGGTTCAGTACCGTCCGGTTCGGAGATCACCGGATCGGCCAGTTCGGCTCCAAAGTGGCTGAGCGACTGCACCTCGCGGTCATAGACCAGCACGCGCAGTTGCTCACGCAACTCGGTGGTGTTGAGGTCCGGTCCCAGACGCCCGGCCAGCGCGATTCGCATAGAGCCGCGTTCCTCGCTGACCACCAGCACCACCGCGTCGGTCACTTCCGAGAGGCCAATGGCAGCGCGGTGGCGGGTGCCGTAGCGGCGGTAGGTGCCGTCGCTGGCCTGCAGTGGGAAGAGGCAGCCAGCCGCCACCACCCGGCTGCCCCGGATCACCACGCCGCCGTCGTGCAGCGGGGCATTGCGGGCAAACAGGGCTTCCAGAAACGGCACGCTGACTCGGGCGTCCAGTTCTACGCCACTGGCGGCCACCTCACCCAGCGGTGTAGAGCGTTCGATGGCGATCAGTGCGCCGATTTTGCGTTCGGCCAGGCGCTCGACTGCCCGTGAGATGTCTTGCAGCGCTGCGCCGCCACCGTCGTCTTCACGCAGCCGGGGTCGCCCGATCCGCTCCAACGCGGCCCGCAATTCGGGCTGAAAAAGTACCACCAGCGCAAAGATCCCGATGGTGCCGACCTGTCCCAGCAGACTGCTCAGGGCCACCATGTTCAGCAGTCGGGCCACGAACCACACCACCACGAAAACGGCGATGCCGCGCACCAGGTTCACGGCGCGGGTGCCTGCCACCAAGCGGTAGCCTTGATACAGCACAAACGCCACCAATGCGATATCTACCAGGTCCAAGAAGGTAAGTGGCAGCGGTGCGAAGTCGGGCAGGTTCAAGGGAACGCGGGTCCTTTCGGTCTGACGGATGTGGGCAGGTCGCCGGGGCAGAGGCGGTGCAGTGCGGTGAGTTAGGTCCAGCATACGCAAAGAGCATGAACAGGTGTGAAGACCGGACGTCTTTTGGGAGAGTCTCGCCAGACATGGCGCTGATCTGCCAGGCAGGCTGGCCAGGGTACAGTAGGGCCATGACAGACCTGATTCCGGTGATCAGCGGCCTCTCCAAAAAGACCGACAGCAAGATCGTCATGGTGGTGCTGGACGGCGTGGGCGGCCTTCCTATGACGCCCGGCGGCCCCACTGAACTGGAAGCGGCGCAGACGCCCAATCTGGACGCCCTGGCTGCCCACAGCCAGCTGGGTCTGCTGGAACTGGTCGGCCCCGGCCTGACCCCTGGTTCCGGCCCTGGACACCTGAGCCTCTTTGGGTATGACCCACTGATTTATACGGTAGGGCGCGGCGCACTGAGCGCCGTGGGCATCGGGGTCAAGCTGAATGCGGGTGACGTGGCCGTGCGGGGGAACTTCGCTACGCTGGGCGAAGCACGCACGGTGCTGGACCGCCGGGCGGGCCGTCCCAGCACCGAGAAGAACGTGCAGATCGTGGAATTGTTGCAGGCCGCCATTCCTGAAATTGACAACACTCCGGTGGAGATCTACACCGAGTCCGAGCACCGCTTCGTGGTGGTCTTCCGGGCTGGGACCGAGCCGCTAGGAGCCAACATCAGCGACGTGGACCCGCAGGTGACCGGCGTGCCGCCGCGCGACGCCCAGGCGAATGATGAGGCCAGTCAGAAAACCGCCAACCTGGTCAATGCCTTTGTGCAGCGCGCCGAAGCCGCCCTGAGCGCCGAGCCCCAGGTGAACGGGGTGCTGTTCCGGGGCTACAGCGACGTGCCACATTTTCCGCAGTTCTCGGATGTCTACAAGCTGAGTGCGGCTTGTATCGCGGGCTATCCGATGTACAAAGGGTTGGCCAGTCTGGTCGGCATGAGCGTGCTGGACGTGGACAGCGTGGAAGACGCCCCCGAAGGCAAGCTGGACGCCCTGCGCCAGAGCTGGAACGATTACGACTTTTTCTTCTTCCACGTCAAAAAGACCGACAGCACTGGCGAGGACGGCAACTTTGACGCCAAGGTAAAGAAGATTGAGGCTTTCGATGCCATCCTGCCCGAAATCCTGGCCCTGAATCCGGATGTACTGTGTATCGTGGGGGATCACTCTACGCCGTCGAAGCTCGCCAGCCACTCCTGGCATCCGGTCCCAGTGCTGATTCATGGGGGGCATGGCCGCAGCGACCTGGCTGCGCGCTTTACCGAAACCGAAGGTCAACGCGGCAGTCTGGGCCTACGCCCCGGGACCGCACTGATGCCGCTCCTGATGGCCAATGCGCTGAAGCTGGAAAAGTACGGCGCCTAAGCGCTGCTGGTTGGCAGAATGCTCTATCAAGGCGCTAGAGCGTTGATACTCACTCTGTTCGCGGGAGCAAGTCTTTTCCCACGATCTGCCCTTCCTCGTCCAGCTCTGGGTACGCCGCGCCCTGCTCGTCGTACTTCTCGGCCAGGTCGGGGTAAGCCCAGCGGAAGGCGGTGCGCTTCAGCTCGGCGTCGCTCAGCTGTGGAGCCGCGTACATGCCGGCTTCCAGGCGCTGGCGCTGGGCCTCGAGCAGGATGGTGGCGGCGGCCACCGACACGTTCAGGCTCTGCACCATACCCATCATGGGAATGATGATATTGGCGTCGGCAGCCTCGGCGGCCGCGTCGCTCACGCCGAATTTCTCGGCGCCCAGCAGCACACAAGTGGGGCGGGTGTAGTCGGGCTCGCGGTAGTCCACGCTGCGCTGCGAGAGGTGGGTGGCCAGCACCTGCACGCCCTGGCCCTGGAGCTCGCGGATGGCGTCCAGAGCGCTGGGATGTTCCTGCACCGTGACCCACTTATGGGCACTGCCCGAGCTGGCCTCGAACATGCGCGAGCGAAATGATCCCAGGCTGAGGGTTTGGGGTGGCACGGCGTGGGCGGTCATGGCCCCTACCGCGTCGCAGGTGCGCAGAATGGCGCTGAGGTTATGGGGCTTATTGACCTCGTCCATCAGGACGCTGAGGGTGGGCTGGCGCAGGCGTAGCACCCGCAGGATTTTGGCGTAGCGTTCGGGCGTCATCGCGCTCCAGCATACGGGGCCGTTGCCCTTTAGTCCTGCCGGGGCGGTACTTGCTCAGCTGACTTGACTGGACGGCGGCGGTTCACCTGCTGCCACAGCGCGGCGATCAGCCCCAGCCCCAGCAGCAACGGCCACGCCGAGGCGGCGGCCAGCACAAAGGCTTCCAGGGAACGCCAGCCGGTTCGCAGGCTGGCGGCCAGGCGCTCGCCAGAAGGCGGCGTGTGGGCGGCGGCCTGCGCGGCGGGGTCGGGGCGGCGCTCCTCGCGGGTCAGCGCTGGCTGGTCAAAAGTCAGGCGCACCAGGCTGTAGTCCACCCGGTCTTGCAGTTCGCGGCCCTGCAAGTCGGCGTAGGCCGCCTCGCGCTGGGCCAGCGCCTCCCGCTCAATGGCGCCGAGGTTCCCGGCCTGCACCGCCGCGCCCTGCGGGTCCAGCACCTGTTCACTGATTTTTCCGGCCTTCAGGGCGCCGATCTCCTGCTCCAGCCTGGCCCTTTCCAGGTCGAAGGTCACATCCTGAGCGGTCACGGTGCGGCTGCGTAGATGCCCGATTTCAGTCTGTACCTGCGCCAGAAACTCGGTGAGCCGCGCCCGGGGCACGCGCCCCTTCACCTCGGCGCGGCGGGTGTAGCTGATGACACTGAGCCGCTGACCGTCCGCCAGCGGGTACTGGGCCTGCCCCTCGTCGTGGCTGTTGACAATGCTGCTGGTCACGAAGCCCCCGGCGCGGCGGGCCAGCCCTTCGATCGTATCGGCGGCCTGCACCACGTCCGCGACCTCAAAATCGGCGCTCGCCTCGACCAACAAAGAGCGCTCGCCGCTGCTCTGCCGGGTGATCTGGCTGCCCAGGGTCGGTGTGGTAGGGGCCGGAGTGGTCGTGGACACTGCTGGGGCCGGAACGCTGGTGGCATCGGTGGTCGCGGCTTCGCTGGTGGCATCGGCCATATCGGCGCTGGCCGTCTCGGTGGTGGTCACTGTGGACGAATCATTGCCGGACTGCGGCCCGCAGGCCGCCAGCAGGGCCGTGAGGAGCAGTGCGGCCCTGCGTTGGGGAAGGAGGGTTACTGGCATGTTTTTCTCCAAAAGGAACAGGACGGCGCTTCTAAGAATGAAAAGCTCCGATGATCTATCAAAACCACGCTGGCTGCTGAGATGGCCACAGTTTAAGGGGATGGGTTAAAGCAATGAGAAAGCCCCAGCCCGGCTGTGATGAGCTGGAGCTGGCAAATAGGACTGTTTACTCGTCCGGCAGTCGGCGCACCGGCAGATGCACCCAACCTTGCCGCGAAATCACCCGCAGGGCCAGCACTGTGACCACACCGACCAATTGCCCACCCAGCACGCCCAGGTGGGGCACGGCCAGATAAACTGCCGCCGCGCCCAGTGCTGCAGCGGTGGCGTAGAGCTGATCGCGGCGGTACATCACTTCGGGTACTTCGTTGGCAATCAGGTCGCGGACGATCCCGCCGCCCACACCGCTCAGCATCCCCGCAAAGGTCACACCCAGCGGACCCAGGCCCAGGGCCAACGCCCCCAGCGCCCCGGAAGACGCGAATACGGCCAGCCCAAAGGAATCAAAAAAATTGATGGTGCGCTCGAAGCGGGCCAGCCGCTCCCCAAAGGCGAAGGCCAGCAAACTGCCAATCAGGGCGATCCAGACATACAACTCGTCGCGCAGGAAAATGGGCGGCGTCTGCCCGATCAGGGTATCGCGGATGGCCCCGCCGCCCACGGCTGTTACCGAACCCAACACCATCACCCCGAACAGGTCAAAGCGCTTGCGGACTGCCAGCAGCGCCCCCGACATCGCAAAGGCCAGCGTACCCAGCAGATCAAACAGCCGGATGCCAGATTGCAGCTGCTGCACCGGAAGTTCAGCCAGGGCGGTCAGGTCGGTCATGGCCCGCGGTCAGTCGAGAATCAGGTCTTCGGGCAAATCGGCGTTGGTAAACACGTTTTGCACGTCATCCAGTTCTTCCAGGGCGTCCACGATCCGCAGCAGCTTGGCCGCGTCCTCGGCGTTCACGGCGACCGTGTTGCTGGGAATCCGGCTCAGCGAAGCATTCTCGGTGGTAAAGCCCGCCGAGGCCAGACCGTCTTGCACCGCGTACAACTCGGTCGGGTCAGTCGTGATTTCTAGGCCATCGTCGGAGATCTGGATGTCCTCAGCGCCGTGTTCAATGGCCGCTTCCTGCGCCTGCTCGGAGGCGTCGGGCAGCAGGATCACGCCTTTTTTCTCGAACTGCCAGGCCACGCTGCCGCTGTTGCCCAGGGACCCGCCGCGCTTATTGAACACGGCGCGCACATCGGCCACCGTGCGGTTCACGTTGTCGGTCAGCGCCTCAATGAAAATGGCCGTGCCGCCGGGGCCGTAGCCTTCGTAGGTCACTTCCTTGAAGTCCTGCCCGGAGTCGCTGCCGCCTGCGGCCCGCTTGATGGCGTTATTGATGTTGTCCACCGGCACCGTGTCGGTCTTGGCTGCGGCGATGGCATTTTTCAGGGCCAGGTTGCCGCTGGGATCTTCGCTGCCGCCCGAGCGGACCGCTGCCGTAATGGCCCGTAGGTGCTTAGAGATGATGGCGCTGCGCTTCTTGTCGTTGGCACCTTTTTTCCGTTTGATCTGAGACCATTTGTTATGACCAGCCACTCTTGTTTCTCCTCTCCGCGTTGTCGTGCGGGCATTTGCCAGTGATCGGCACTCAATACAGCGCACCAGGCAAGTCAGAGCGGCCCGGTGCGGGACGGGGCCTATTGTAACGCGGCCTGCGGCGCTCGGGATATCTGCTGAATTCCTAGCCGCTAGGGGAGAGAAGCTCAAAAAGAACAGGAATCCGAGCTAGAGGATTCCCGTTCTTGGCGTAGCGTTGAGTCAGGCTGGGACTTAGTCGCCCCGGTCCAGGCCAGTCGCAGCATCGGCGTCTGCAGGTTCGTCCTCTTCCTGCTCGGCACGGATGCTCAGGCGAGCGCGCTCCTCAGTGGGGCTGAGCGTGTTACGTTCTGCACGGTCAGGGCCGGTATTGACACCGCTGATCAGCAGCTCGCCGTCATTCTCCGCCCCAGACTGTTCGCGGCCATGCTGGATTGGTTGGCCGACCTGAGGGGTGTACTCGCCGGGCAGGCCCCCTTGCTCGGTGGGAAGTTCGGCCGCTTCACGGTCAGCCGGGCTGCGCTTGGAGTCGGTCATGTGCAGCATCATAGCGCCGCTGCCTTACCTAAAGTGCCAGGGTCTCTGCGGCTTGCCTGTTCAGCGCAGGGCGTCCCAAAGGGCTTCAGCAAAGGCTTCCTCATCGTCCAGCCAGGGGTAGTGCCCGGCGTCCAGCACGGTCAGTTCGGCGCCGCCCAGGTCAACGAGCCAGTCGGTCTGCTCCGGGTAGCTGGTACGGTCATGCACCCCAGCAATCACGGAGACCGGGCGGCGAATCTCTTCCAGAAAGGCCGGGTATTCAAACTCCCACATGCCCTGATAGACCAGCGCTTCACCGACTTCGGCGCGGCTGGGCAGAGCCTGCTCGGCGTCGATGAATTCTAGCTGCATCCGGCTCTGGGGGCTAACGAACTGCAGGGTATTCAGCAAGTCGCGGGCATTGAGTAGCTCAAAGGCGGCCTGAATACGTGCACTGCCCACTGCCGGATAGGCCCCCTCGGGGGTCTGTTCACGCACGTCGTCGGCAGGGTCTTGCAGCTCCTGTCCCTTGAGGGCACTGGCTTCGGCCAGCAGCGTGAGCGCCAGCCCTGGAAAGTGCAGCCAGGGATTCACCGCGACCACCCGCTTGGTGTGCTGCGGGAAGCGCCGGGCGTATTCCAGCGCCACCAGCGCCCCGAAGCCGTGCCCCAGCGGGATGATCTGTTCGATGTCCAGATGCTCCCGCAAAGCCTCCAGATCATCCACCAGCAGGTTCAGGTCCAGTTCATCGCCCTGCTCGGTGTCTTCTAACGGGGCGCTGCGCCCGCTGCCACGCTGGTCCAGCAGCAGCGACCCACCACTCCATTCCTTCAGCTTGTCGCCAAACAGCTCCCGGAACGACGCACTCTGGTAGCCGTAGCCCTCATGCAAAAAGACCAGGGGCAGCTGCGTCCCTTCACCCGGCTGCCACTCGTAGTACAGTTCAGCACCGTTGAGGACAGCGGTCTGGCCCTGGGCTTCATCTTCCCAGAAGCTGGGTTCCTGCGGCCGGTCGTCAGTCATTGGGGCAGTCTAAAGCAGAAGGCCGGGCTGCTCCTATGGACTGCGGCGGACGTGATCTGCGGTGCATCACAGGTCAGAACTGCCTCCAAAACCTGACGGTTTACGCACATTAAGAACCAGTAAAGTATTAAGGACGGTTAAACGCCGTATGGCTTACACTTCAGCAGAGCAAGTTAGACTTATTTCACATTTTCGTGAACGGGTGCGGTAAATCCTCTGGGCATCGCGGCAGCATCGGCCTCCAGGCCACTTGGCGTGACCTTCGGGTTTAGGAACCTCATCTGGCGAAGGAGCGCACGACATGGAGCAGCGAATTTTAGTAATTGAGGACAACCCGGACATCAGCCGGGTGGTTCAGTACGAACTGGAGCAGGCGGGCTTTGAAGCCCTGACGGCCTCGGACGGCATCAGTGGACTTACCATGGCCCGCGAGGAGCACCCTGATCTGGTGGTGCTGGATCTGGGCCTTCCTGACCTGGACGGTGCCGAGGTGACCCGCCGTCTACGCAAAAGCAGCTCCATGCCGATCATCATCCTCACGGCGATGGACGCCCTGGACCGCAAAGTGGCCTTGCTGGAAGCGGGGGCAGATGATTACATGACCAAGCCCTTTTACCCAGAGGAGCTGGTGGCCCGCATCAAGGTGCAGCTGCGTCATCAGCAGCATGGCGACGTGATTACGGTGGGCGAGCTGGAAATTCATCCCCAAAAGCGCCTGTGCTACTTCAAGGGTCAGGAAGTCCGGCTCTCTCCGCGTGAATTTGACCTGCTGACCTTTCTGGCGCGGCAGCCGGGCCGGGTGTATTCCCGCGCCGAGATCGAGCGCGAGGTCTGGAGTGGCGACCTGCCCAGCAACTCCAACGTGGTGGACGTCCACATGGCCAACATGCGTTCCAAGCTGCGTGACCTGGATGGCTACGGCCTGATCCGCACCGTGCGTGGCATCGGCTACGCCCTCAAGACTCCCTGAGCTGCCCGTGAACCGCACCCTGACGGCCCTGCCCAGCTTTCAGGTCGGGCACTGGACCGACTCGGTGGGCCGCACCGGCTGCACCGTGATTCTTTGCCCACCGCAGGGAGCGGTGGCATCCGCCAGCTTTCTGGGCTCCAGCCCCGGCACGCGTGAAGGCGTCTTACTGTCCCCTGAAAAAGCCGTGGAGCGGGTCCACGCCTTGCTGCTGACCGGGGGCAGTGCTTTTGGCCTGGCAGCTGCCGACGGGGTGATGCAGGAGCTTTCTGCGCGTGGCATAGGGGTAGAAACCCCCTTTGCGCGGGTGCCGATTGTCCCGGCGGCAGTGATTTATGACCTGGGCAGTGGGGATCCACAGGCCCGACCAGATGCCGAGTCTGGAAGGCAGGCGCTCTTGGCCGCCAGCGCTGATCCGGTGCCTTGCGGGGCAGTCGGTGCCGGGACCGGGGCCACCATCAGCAAATGGCGTGGACCAGCCGGGACCCACCCTGGCGGTCTGGGCAGTGTTTACCTCGAAGATGGCGGCGTAGGGGTGGCAGTGCTGGCCGTAGTGAACCCAGTAGGCGACGTGCTGGATGAATCTGGGCAACCTATGGGTCAGGCAGCAGGTGCTGAACCGGTCGGCGGCATGCCGGGCAGCGCGGTGCAGAACACCACCCTGCTGGCGGTGGCCACCGAGCATACGCTGACCAAGGCCGAATGTCGGCGGCTGGCCGACGCTGCTTGCGCTGCACTGGCCCGTGTCATTGCCCCTAGCCATACCGGATGGGATGGTGACAGTGCTTTTGCGCTGAGCAGCGCAGCCCTGCCGCCCGCCGACCCGCTACGCCTGAGCGATCTGACCCAGCAGGGGGTGTGTGCGGCGGTGCGCCAGGCGGTGCAGGCTTCGCAGAACACCCCCA